>JAQSWE010000146.1 GCA_029266795.1 Alphaproteobacteria bacterium
CATCGCGGGATAGAGAATTTCCTCGACCGCCGAATTCAGGCGGTGGATTTCGTCGATGAACAGCACATCGTTCGGCTGCAAATTTGTCAGGATGGCGGCAAGGTCGCCCGCCTTCGAAATCACGGGGCCGGAGGTGGCGCGGAAGCCGACATTCATTTCCTTCGCCACGATCTGCGCCAGCGTGGTCTTGCCAAGGCCTGGCGGGCCGAACAGCAGCACATGGTCGAGCGGCTCGCCGCGCGATTTTGCGGCCTCGATAAACACCTTCAGGTTTTCGCGCGCCTTTTGCTGCCCGGTGAAATCGGCAAGCGACAGCGGACGGATCGAGAATTCCTCGTTATCCACGCCCGGCTGGCGTTCGGGCGACAATTCGCGGGCGGGAATGGCGGTCGTCATGCGCTGAGTTCCTTCAGGCTTTCGCGGATCAATTCACCCAGCGCCACGTCATCGCCCTTGTCGCGCATCACGTTCGACACCGCGCCAAAGGCTTCCGCGCGGCCATAGCCGAGATTGATGAGCGCGGATACCGCGTCGTTGCTGGCCGATTTCGGCACCACCGCGCCCGCCTTGCGGGTTTTCGCGCGGAGGTCTGCGACCTGCGCCTGAGCTGCCGCGCCGAGCGCCATCTTGCCCGCTTTTTCCTTCAATTCCGTCACAAGCCGTACAGCAAGCTTTTCGCCCACGCCGTCGGCCTGTTTCAGCATCGCCTTGTCGCCCGAGGCGATCACGACGGGTAGTTGTTCTGGCGATACGGCCGACAAAATCGCCTGCGCCGCCTTAGGCCCGACGCCCTGCACGGTGCAGAGGATTTGGAACCAGTCTTTTTCCGCATGGTCGGCAAAGCCGTAGAGCAAAAACGCGTCTTCGCGCACGACCGTTTCGATATGCATGCTGACGGGCGTACCCTTGGCTGAGCCGATTTTCGCGAGCGTCCGGTTCGACGCCTGCACCAGATACCCGACGCCGTTCACATCAAGGATGACATGGTTGAGCGATACGCTGTCGATCACGCCGGTCAGTTTCGCAATCATCGCGACGCCCCCGCCATGATGCCGCCTATTTTCATTTTCGTTGCGCCGTGATGCGCATGGCAGATGGCGACGGCGAGCGCGTCGGCGGCGTCGCTCGTGGCTTCAACGCCCTGCAACAAAATCTTAATCATCATCTGCACTTGCTCTTTTTCCGCATGGCCCGCGCCGACGACAGATTTTTTCACGAGGTTGGCGGGGTATTCCGCGACCGCAAGGCCGTAATGCGACGGCGCCATCATGACCACACCGCGCGCGAGGCCGAGCTTCAGCGCCGATGCCGGGTTTTTGTTCACGAAAGTTTCCTCGATCGCCGCATGGGTCGGCTTCCACAATTCGATCATCTTGGTGATTTCAACGAAGAGGTGGCGCAGCCGCGCGGCGGTTTCGATCTTGGCATCCGTCTTGATGACGCCATGGGCGATATGCTGCAACCGGTTGCCCGTGACATCGATCACGCCCCAGCCCGTTTTCTGCAAGCCCGGATCGATGCCGAAAATCCTCACGCGGAGAGCCTTTCCATCACTGCATCATCAACTTCAAAATTCGAGAACACGTTTTGTACGTCGTCGCTATCCTCCAACGCCTCGATCAGGTCGATGAGTTCCTGCGCCTGCGCTTGGTCGAGATTGACGGTCATGTTGGGTCTCCAGATGACGCCGGCGCTTTCGGGTGCGCCGAATTTCTTTTTGACCGACAGGAAGTCTTCGGTGCGGGTGATGATCTCGTGCTTCGCGTCGACGGTTTCCACATTGTCGGCCCCCGCCTCCACGCCTGCCTCGAATATAGCATCAAACGACGCCGCCGTGGCGGGATAAGTGATGAGGCCGATTTTCGCGAACATGAAGGTGACGGAGTTAGTCTCTCCCAGCGTGCCGCCATTCTTGGTAAAGGCCGAGCGCACTTCCGCGGCCGTGCGGTTGCGGTTGTCGGTCAGCGCCTCGACGATCACGGAGACCCCGCCGGGGCCGCGCCCCTCGTAGCGGATTTCGTCGTAGTTGCTTGCCCCGGCGGCGTTGGGCATCGCCTGCTCGATTGCGCTCTTGATGCGGCTGTTCGGCATGTTGTCGGCGCGGGCGGCCTGGATGGCGTTGCGCAGGCGCGGATTGGCCTCGGGGTCCGGCAGGCCGGATTTGGCCGCCACGGTTATTTCCCGCGCCCATTTGTTGAAAATCTTGGCCTTTTTCTTATCCTGCGCACCCTTGCGGTGCATGATGTTCTTGAACTGGGAATGACCTGCCATTTGAGTGCCTTGCCGCGACGCTAAGAGTTAAAGATACGTTAAACCATATACGGTATAATGATGGTGCTGAGCCGTTTTAGCACGGGGGCATGCACCCCGAAAAGTGCGAAATGGCTTGATATTAAAGGACCGGCACGCTATTTCTGAATACAGGGGGCATCAGAATACTTTGATTTCATTACAGAAAACGCTTAGTGCCGCATGAGCTACCAGTTCAAGAACATCACCGTTTTGGTCGTCGAAAGCACGCGCGCGATGTTCGACCTGACGCGGTCTGTCTTGCAGGACTTTGGCGTGAACCAGGTTTACTCCGCCTATGGCGCGGATGAAGGGTTTGAGACCTTCTGCCGCGTGAACCCCGACCTTGTCATTATCGACTGGCTGGAAGATCCGGCCAACGGGCTCGAACTCACCCGCCGCATCCGCACCGATCCCAAGAGCCCCAACCCCTTCATGCCGATCGTCATGATGACGGGCTACAGCCAGAAAAAACGCGTGCTGCAGGCGCGCGATTCAGGCATCACCGAATTCATCGTAAAACCTTTTACGGCCAAGGCGCTGTACCAGAAAATTGAACAGCTGGTTGAACGCCCCCGCCACTTCGTCAGCAGCGAAAATTACTTCGGCCCTGACCGCCGCCGTAAGCGCGAGGGCGAGTACAAAGGCCCCGACCGCCGCAGCGACGAGCAACCGCAGGTAAAATCCGCCGCCAGCACCGTCAGCCTGACGACGGCGGTTGCGAAGGCAAAAGAGATCAAGGCGCGGCACGAGAAAGAAAATCCCGGCAAAAAGGATGAATGGTAGATCCCATGAACCAGCCCAATCAAGACACCTTTGAAGGCCAGAAAAAAGTCCGCAAGGCAGAGCTGATTTCGCCCCCCAACCGTCTCAAGGAAAAAGTCGGCCATGGCGGCATCGACGAAACCGTGCTGGGAAAAGCTCAGGAACTTCTGGAAAACAATACCGTCGATTTCAAGCCGATTGCGCTGATGCTGGTCGACCTTTTGCACGAAGCGATCTCGGACGCCAAATCGGGATCAACCACCGGCGAAGATGCGATCGAGGCGATGCTCTACCCCGCCATGCAGTTGAAGGCGCAGGGCGGCATGTTCCATTACCCGCTGATCTCTGAAATCAGCAACATCCTCGTCAACTTCCTCGAGACGGTGACGGATACCGACAAGGATGTCATGGATATCGTTGTCGCGCACAAAATGTCGATCAACGCGGTCCTCGCTAGCCAGATCAAAGGCGACGGCGGCAAAGTCGGTCGCGAATTGCGCGATGCCTTGCTGGATGCCTGCGCGCGGTATTATAAGAGCCGCAAACCTCAGTAAGTTCAGTGCTATAACAGCATATCTTTAACTGGATCATCAACTTCAACGCCATTAAAGCATCACCTTAGCTTACCGTTTTATCCCCCTCAATATCAACTGTCTTCCCGACGAAAGTCGGGATCCAAAAGCGTGTCCACGCGTCTTGTGACTCATAACTCCGCAGACGCGGCGTGCTGGATCCCGACTTTCGTCGGGATGGCAGCAGTCTTTTGAATGTGCTAGTTTAAATATTACCGCGAAAGGTTTGAAATAACTGCCGCGCGGTCGGACAACGCGTCTTCCATCTGGTCGGTCGAACCTTCATGGGCGATGATGGCGACCCTGCCCTGCTGGGCGACGAAGAGCAGCGCGGCGGCGGCATCGTTTTCGCCGTCGATGCAGGCGAATTCACCCTCCACCGTTTCGGCTCCGCGCACGTTTTTCACGGGCGCGCTTTCGTTATGGGCGAAGTCGCCCTTGCAGCGGGCTTTCGCCTGCTCGACATAAGCGGAGACAGCGTCCTGCAACGTGCTGCCCGGGGGCAGCGTGCGCTGCTCTGCCGCGCCGAAGAGGTCTTTGGCTGTCCATGAATATGTATTCCCGCGCTTGGTGGCGGGCAGCTGAGAGCGCGCCATGATATCCGACAGGAACGTATCCGGCGCAGCGGTGATCTTGGGGGCCGGCACCGCTTTCGCACCCAGTGGGGCATCGGGCGGGAACGTCACATGGACGGCGGCGCGGGCGGCGTCCATGCGCTGCGCGGCCAGCAGGCGCTGCTGTTCTTCACGCTCGGCCTGCAGATCGATATCCGCCTGCACGACCTGCGCGGCATTCTGGTGGTTCTCCGCCAGCAATTTGCGGTTTTCGAGGCGCAGGCGCTCGATTTCATCCTTCAGCGTGGCTTCGGCGGCTTCGGTGCCGACATTCTGGCCGGGGTTCGCGTCGGGGCGGATAATGGGCTCGCCTGAATCAAGCGGCGTTTTCACAGCGACGGTGACGGGCTTGAATTCCTTGCCGACGGAAATATCGCTCGCGCATTTCGTGAGCGCGGTCAACGCATCCTGCGTGCCGTCGAGGGAGAAGGACAGTTTCTGGCTGGCGAATGAAACGTCGAGGGAGCTTTTTTTCTGCAGGCCCGAATAGAATTCACGGTCGAGGCCCATCTGGATCAGCATGACCTGCGGCGTGCCGGCAAGCGCGATCATCTTGCGCTTCACAGTGTCGGCGGAAAGGTCGACGGTATATTGCCCGCCGGATTGCAGCAGTTTCTGCGGAAAAGAAATGGCCAGCGAATTCGCCCCTTCCGCATCGCGCGCAACGACCAGCATATGGCCGCCCTCGAACACGTTTTTCATCGAGCAGAATTTAAGCCCGTTGGGGGCCGCCGCATTGATCGGCCCGATTTCCCAGTCCTGCTTGGGCAGGGAATCCGCTGACGCCGACAACGCGGCGACCAGCCCGCAAACGATGGCGACGGATCCGAAGCCGACTGTTTTGCGGTTGAGCCGCATGTTACTCGATCACCAGCGTTTCGAAATCATCCTGCCCGAAGGTCGGCTGCGGCTGGCCATACTGCGCGCCGTAAGCGGCGGCAGGCTGGTAGCTGGGCTGATACGGCGGCTGGTAGCTGGCAGAGGCTTCTTCGCGGATGTTGAAGCGGTACTGGCGTTCAGCCGCCGGTGCCACGATCGCATCGGCGCGGCGGATGGCTGCGCGGGGCGAGAGGGCCGGAGCAACAGAAGCGGAAGAACCGCCGCCTACAACCGAGGCCACGTTATCGGCAATGCCCTTCACTTGTGCGCCGTCATCCGGGAAACCGGAATGCAGGACGGCGTTGAAGCTACCTGCATCCTGCCAGAAGACCATGGCTGTGGTGTAGGTGTTGCCGGGAACCGGGCAGGAAATATCGGCGCGGGCAAAGCTGCCGGATGCCGATTGCTGCACAGGGCCCATATTGACGGAGAGCTGGCTGCAATCCCCGCGATAGCGCGCGATATAACCTTGCGCGTTTTCGCCGAAGCTGCGGCCTTGCGCTGCCGTGTGCTCGTACATGCCGCTGAGGCCATTTGTCGTCCACTGGCGCGTATTGCCGTCGCCGCCGGTGAATTGCGCATCATGGATGCCCGCATCCGACAGGATCGTTTCGACGGAGGACGAACCGGAGCTGCGCGCGCGCACCGGCGCACCACGTTCACGCACCGGCGCGAGGCGCGCAGGATTGTCGTTCAGCGGCGTTGAAATGACGGGTGCCGGGAATTCCGACACATCTTCCTGCATGACAGGCTGTTGCACGGCTGGTTGCGTGAAGCTCTGCTGAACGGCAGGTGCGCTACGCAGCGTCGGCATGGAGGGTGCGCCCGCTGCCGTTTCAATACGCGACAGGTCGGCGGGTGTGGATTTCACCGTCGTCATGACAATCTTGCGCGCCTGCTGCTGACGTGCCGTGAAGACGGGCGTCGCATCCGAAGATGTGCGCGCCGAAGACTTCACGCCGCCGGGGCGGTGATGCGACATGATACGGTCAAGGAAAGCCGCCGCGCGGTTTTCATCGAACGCAGGATCTTTCTGCACGGTAGGAACAGCGACTGCGGGGGTCGCAATCACGCGCGTTGCAACGACGGGCGTTGCGATGACGGGTTCAACGGGCGCCGCCGCGATGCGTTTCAGCTTTACGACAGGTTCGGACGGCGCGCGCGATGCAGGAATTTTGCCATCGAAGAAGCTGCGCGAGATGGTGGGCGCAGGTGTATCTTCGACAGTGCCTGCTGCGGGCTCGATTGCCGCCATCTTGCGGTATGCCGCTTCATTCGCGCGTGCGGTTTCTTCGTCACGACCGATGTTACGGACTGGCTTGCGCGTTTCGTTGCGGGCAACGATATCATTCGTCACATCGCGCGCGTCAAATTTACGTGCCGTGGCAGGCTTGCGCGACGGGATCGGCGCGGAAACGATTTCTTCGGAAACGATGGGTGCCGCGAATTCGTCGTTGGAGACGAGAGCCACAGGCGCTGCGACTTTTTCAGCCGCCGAGATGCCGGACGAAACTTGCGCGTTGCGCTTGCTGTCCTGCAATTCTTTTTCCGCGAGCGCGAGTTTCTCGGACGGGGCGACAACGGGCGCAAGTCGCGCTTCCTGCGCCTTTTGCACCAGCTTGCCCGCGAGCGCGAGGTTGTCGGATTTCAGCTTCTCGATTTCCGCTTCGGCAGCGGCGAGTTTTTCGTTGTTGTCTTTGATCGCCTGTTTGGCGGAGGCCGTGTTCTTGCCGGCAGCGGTCGCATTGAACAGCTTGCCTTCGAGCTCGGCCGTGTTGGCCTTGAGGCGGGCGATTTCAGCCTGCGCAAGCTCGAGGTTTTTCGTTTGCTGCTTATCGGACTCCGTTTGCGCGGCAGCGGCGACGGTCGTCATCTTGGCTGCCGATTTTTGCAGTTCCGTCACCTGTTCGCGCGTGGTGTCGAGCTGGCTTTCGAGCGACGAGATGCGGGTATGCGCCTCTTTCAGCTCGGCTTCCGCCTTGTTGACTTCGGCTTCGGCGGCGGCAAGTGCGTCGCTGTGCTTTTTCGCGGCGAGGTCGGCTGCGGGCTTGTCGTCGTCATTCACGACGATGAGGCTCTTGCGCAAGCCCTGCATTTCGCGGCGGACGGTGGCGACGTCTTCCTGCGCGCGGGTGGCGCGGGTGGTGGCGGCAGCGCGTTCGGATTCCAGCACGGCCAGTTTCGTTTCCAGCTGCGCGACATAGGTGTCGCGGCTTGCCAGTTCCTCGGTCAGTTGCTTCTGGCGTTCGGCGAGTGACTTGTCGGCGGATGCCGAAACCTGCTTGGTGCGGTCGAGCAGCTTCACATAGGTCGCTTTCAGCTCTTCGAATTGCGCGTTCTGGCCTTCCTTCTGGCCGCGCAGTTCTGCGGTTTCCTTGTCATGTGCGGCTTTCTCGGCCGCGAGCGATGCCTTGATTGCGGACAGCTGCTTGCTGTCGCTGCCGGTTGCGGATTCCATCTGCTTCGCACGCGCGGACACTTCGGCCGCCTGCTTCTCGATGACGGCAAGACGCGCTTCCAGCGCTTTCTTGTCGGCCTGCGTGCGGTTCAGTTCTTCCTGGACGGCGGCAAGGCTGCGGCCTTCGGTCTCGGCCTTCGCGAGGCGTTCCTGCAGCGCCTGTTTTTCCTGCTCGGCTTTCAGGACTTTGGTTTGCAGTTCGGTCAGCTTCTGCTTTTCGCCGCTGCCGGATTTCTGCGCGGCGGTGTTCTGCTCCAGCGCGAGTTCAAGCTGGCCCTGCAGCGCGATTGCGCGCGCGGCGGTCGCCTTGGCGGTTGCTTGCGCATCGGCTGCGGATTTTTGCGCGTCGCTCGCGGTTTTCTGCGCCGTCGCGAGGGTTGCTTTCAGCGCGTCGCGCTCTGCGGCGATCGCCTGCAATTTCGCTTCGTAATCCGACTGCGTCGTCGACAGTTTGCGGGTCAGCTCGTTCGTCTGCGCCACGCGCTCCGCGCTGATGCGCGCGAGTTCGGCCTGTTTCGCGACGAGGCTTGCTTTCAGAGCCTTGTCCTGCGGCGCGGCTGCCTTCGATGCTTCGATCTTGACGGCTTCCTGCTTCACGGCAGCGGCTTTGTCGTCCAGCTTTTCCTTGCCGCGGCTGTATTCGTCCACCTGCTTGGCGGCAGCTTCGGTTTTTTCGGCCTCGACCGCTTCCACTTTCGCGGCGGCGGTTTTCTCGGCGTCGTTCCACAGGATCTGCTGCGCGGCGGCAGTTGCGGGAGCTTCTGCCTGCACCTGCTTTTCCTGCGCATCCCAGAGTTTCGCGGTCGCGC
>JAQSWE010000147.1 GCA_029266795.1 Alphaproteobacteria bacterium
TCAAGGCAGCGCGCGTAATCCATCTCGTCGGATTCCACGATGCCTGCAGCGGGGTTTTCCAGCGCCCATACCATGCCGGCCAGCACCGCTGATGTCACCTGCATGCCCGTTGCGTTTTGATACGGGGCGAGCGCGCGCGCTTCCTCGATCGTCAGCTGCGAGCCGAACCAGTAGGCATTTTTCGCATGACCGTAGAGCAGCACGCCCAGCTCGTCCGAGCCATCGACGATTTCCTTTTCGTCGAGGATGTGGAATTTTTCCTGCACATTGCCGGCGGCGCCGAACATTTCATCGACCGACAGCAGCGCGTCATTCGACGGGCGGTAGGCGTAATGGCAAGTGGGGCGGTATTCCGGCGTCTCGCCCGATCCGACGGTGAAGAAATCGGAAATCGAGATCGCTTCGTTATGCGTGACCAGCAGCGCATATTGCGGCCCCGGCGTCGGGCACCAGCTGTGCAGGCGCGTGTTGGCACCGGGCTGCATCAGGTAAATCGCAGCTTGGCAGCCTTTCGTATGCTTCACGGCGTTTTTCGGCAGCCATTTTTCATGCGTGCCCCAGCCAAGTTCGGCGGGCTGCATGCCTTCGGAGACGAAACCTTCGACCGACCATGTATTGATGAATGTACCCATCGGCTTCGGGTTTTTGGAGCGTTGCGTATCGCGCTCGGCGATATGAATGCCTTTCACGCCCACCTTTTGCATCAGCTTCGCCCAGTCTTCGCGGGACTTCGGCGCGGTGAAGTCGATCTTCATGTCGGTCGCAAGATTGACCAGCGCCTGTTTCACGAACCACGACACCATGCCGGGGTTTGCGCCGCAGCATGACAGCGCTGTTGCGCCGCCGGGATTGTTGCGGCGCTCCGCCAGCACCGCTTCGCGCAGTGCATAGTTGGAACGGTCGCCCGTATCCAGATTTTCATCAAAATAGAAGCCGAGCCACGGTTCGACGACGGTGTCGACATACAGCACGTTCTTCTCGCGGCACAACTTCATAACATCGAGCGACGAGACATCGACGGAAAGGTTGACGCAGAAGCCCTGTCCGTCACCGTCTGTCAGCAGCGGCGTCAGCAGTTCGCGATAGTTATCGGCGGTGACATGCGCCTTGATGTATTTGATGCCGCGGTCGTCGAGCAGTTTGCGGTTGGTGTCATCGGGGTCAATCACGACGAAACGTTTTCGGTCAAAGTCTATATGGCGTTCGAGGAGGGGGAGCGTACCGCGACCGATCGAGCCGAAGCCGATCATGACGATGGGGCCGGTAACGCGGCCGAGAATGCCCGAAGGGACTTTGAACGATTTATTCGTTTCCATGATTTATGCAGAGACCTCAATGCTGTGAAGGGGAAGTGCTTTGCCGCCGGAATGGTCAGGCAAGCGTTTTTCTTTTATAGAATATGAAAAACTATTGCAACCCTTTAAATCAAGGGGTTAGCGAAGGTACTGAAAATAAAAGATATCGGGGTCAGATGGCGGTGCGGCGGCATTCCAGCGTGACCTCCGTGAAGCCGTCATGTGATTCGATGGAGACCAGCCGGTGGCCGCTTTCGGCGCAGAAAAGCGGGAAATCTTTTTCCGCATTTGAATCCGTCACGCTGACACGCAGCAGCGCGCCTGCGGGCAGCGACAGCAACACTTTGCGCGCCTTCAGCACGGGCAGGGGACAGATCAATCCACGCGCATCGAGCGTGTTCATGCAACCACCCGCGGCTTGAAATTTTTCATGATGTCGTCGAGCGATATGTCGTTCAAATCATCCGACTGGATGATCGTCACCGCATCACCGACAGGCGCGGACAGTTCGGGATGCGACGCGCCGGAAAACAGCGCGATGGTCGGGCAGCCCGACATGGCGATCAGGTGCGTCGGGCCGGTATCATTGCCCACCGCCGCCGCCGCGCCGCGCGCGAGCGTTGCGATATCATAGAGCGAGGTTTTGCCGGACAGATCGATAATGCCGGGGCCGGATTTCAGCACGCGCTCGATCACCTCCGCCTCCGCAGATGTGCCGAGCACGGCGACGTCGTAGCCTTGCTTGATAAGTTTAAATCCCAATGCCCCGTAACGGATCGCAGGCCAGCGTTTTTCCGGCCATGTGGGGGCCGAGCCGGGGACAAGCAGCACATACGGCTTTTTCAGGCCGAAAAATTCAACATCCGATTTCATCCATGACAAGTCGGGAATGGAGACATTCATGCCCAGCTCCGCCAGCATGGTTTTGTGGCGCGCGAAGGCATGCATCTGCCGCCAGTCGGGATTGGCGTAGAAATGCGACGCGCCCTTGATGACGCCCGACCATTCCGGTTTTTTCAGCATCAACCGGTAATAAACGGCTGAGCGGTCATTCAACTGCAAATCATACACCCGGGTAAAATTGCCGCGATTGAGCATCTTGAACAAATACAGCCAGCCCGCGACGTTGAAGGCCTTCGGGCGGCTGTCGACGATGATTTCGTTGAAATAGCCGGAGCGCTGCGCGATATCGACGAAAGGCCGCGTTGTCAGCAACGTGATATGCGCGTCTTTATGCGTGCGGCGAATAGCGGCCATCGACCCCAGCGCAAGGATGAAGTCGCCGAGGGCGCTAAGCTTGATGACAAGAATACGCTGCGGCATTTGGCGTTTACCTTGCGGCGTTTGACACTTTCAGGGAAGGCGCGCCCTGCGCCTGCAACACACTTTGCCCCAGCACTTCGGCATAGACATCCAGCGTCGCGCGGCACATTTGCTCGTTGGTGAAATGGGTTGCCACATGTTTCATGGCGGCGGTTGCTAGCATCGCACGGCCGCGGGCATCGAGGCTCATGGCTTCTTCCAATGCCTTCGTCATCGCAGGCACATCGGCGACGGGTACCAGCCAGCCGGTTTCATCGCGGACAATCGTTTCGCGCGCGCCGCCATGGTCGGTTGCGATGCAGGGGCGGCCCATGGCCTGTGCCTCGATCGGCACGCGGCCGAAGCCTTCGGGTACCAGCGACGGCACCGCGACGACGGTCGAGATCATGTAGGCCGCCGGCATATCGTCGCATTTCGTTTCGATTCGCACCTGCCCGGCCAGTTCCTTGGCCGAAATATAATCGTCCAATTCCTTGCGGTAGGATTCATTATTGATGTCGGAGCCAAGGAAGACGCAGAACACGTCGCGGCGCTTCAGCGCGGCGATGGCGTCCAGCAAATACATATGGCCTTTGATGCGGCTGATGCGCGCGGGGAGCAGGATGATGGATGCCCCTTCCGGCACGCGCAGCTGGCGCGATACGGCGACAAGGCGCTCCGGCGTCACGGAATTAGGGTGGAAACGCTCGATCGCCACGCCGCGATGGATGACGCGGATGATATTGGGGTCGCATTGGTAGTTCTGTTCAAGGTAATCGGCGAGGAAATGCGACACCGCAATGACGCGCTCGCCCTTGCAGATCGACGAGTTATAAAACTTCTTCAGTGCGCCGCCGTTCAGCTTATGCGCGGCATGGCAGCTGGTGACGAAGCGGGCAGTCGTGCCTTCGATGGCGCGCAGCGCGCTCCAGGCTGGCGCGCGGGAGCAGGCATGCACGACGCTGACATTGTGTTCTTTTATAATCCGCTTCAGCTTGCCGATATTGGTGTACATCGTGAAGGGGTTCTTGGAATTCACCGGCAGCTGGATATGAATACCCCCGACCTTGGTGATTTCATGGACGCGGCCACCGCCCGACGACACGACGATGGATTTGCCACCGGCGCGCATCACTGCCGCATTGATGTCGATCACCCCCTGCTCCACCCCGCCCGAATTGAGCGCGGGCAGCACCTGCATAATCACCGGCGGCTGGCCTTTATCCACCAGCTGGCGGAAAGCGTGGCTGGCTGTATCCTTGGATTTAATCATGATGCTGCGCTTATTCCTGAAAGGCGGGCATTTGTGGCCGCGTTTTAATAGGTTTTACTCTTAAAATCCGCGTATTTCCAGCGAAATTGCGGGGTTTTCCCTTGACAGTTTCGGGGTCCAAGACGACATTATTATACTGATTTGAACCACTTATGAATGGATTTTGACATGCAGGCCGCAGCCACGAACGCATCACAGAAAGAACGCAAGCTCACGCTGCCCGACGGCAAGGCGCTGACCTTTGCGACCCCTGTGACGGGTTATGACGTGGCGAAATCCATCGGCGAAGGTCTTGCCAAGGCCGCGCTTGCCGCGAAGCTCAATGGCGAAGTGATCGACCTGCACCGCCCGCTATTCGCGGACGGCGCACTCGAAATCGTCACGCGCAAATCGGCCGACGCGCTCGACATCATCCGCCATGACGCGGCGCATGTGATGGCGGAGGCTGTCCAGGAACTGTTCCCCGGCACGCAGGTCACCATCGGCCCCTCCATCGAAAACGGTTTCTATTACGACTTTGGCCGCGATACCCCCTTCACGACCGACGATCTGGCGAAGATCGAGGCGAAAATGAAGGAAATCGTCGCGCGCAATGAAAGCTTCACGCGCGAGGAATGGCCGCGCGACGAGGCCATCCAGCATTTCGAAGGCATCGGCGAGAGATACAAGGCGGAGATCATCCGCGACCTTCCCGCAACCGAAACGATCAGCGTTTACAAGCAGGGCAAGTGGTACGACCTGTGCCGCGGCCCGCATCTGCCCGCAACCGGCGCGGTCGGCACGGCGTTCAAACTGATGAAAGTCGCCGGCGCCTATTGGCGCGGAGATTCCAAAAACGCCATGCTGCAGCGGATTTACGGCACGGCATGGCGCGACCAGAAAGAACTGGACGCGCATTTGCATATGCTGGAAGAAGCCGAAAAGCGCGACCACCGCAAGATCGGCCGCGAAATGGACCTGTTCCACATGCAGGAAGAGGCGACCGGTTCGGTATTCTGGCACGACAAAGGCTACACGATCTGGCGCGCGCTGGAAAACTTCATCCGTGGCCGCATTCACCGCGCGGGCTATCAGGAGGTGAAAACGCCGCAGCTGTTCGATAGCTCGCTGTTCAAGGCATCGGGTCACTGGGATTTGTATGGCGACAACATGTTCAAGGTCGAAGCCAAAGCCGATGAAAAGGTTTTCGGCGTGAAACCGATGAACTGCCCCGCCCATGTGCAGATTTTTAACCAGGGCCTGAAATCCTACCGCGATCTGCCGATCCGCATGGCGGAATTCGGCTGCTGCCACCGCAATGAGCCCTCCGGCGCGATGCATGGCATCATGCGCGTGCGCCAGTTCACGCAGGACGACGCCCATATCTTCTGCCGCGCCGACCAGGTGGAGCAGGAAGCGCTTGATTACTTCAAGCTGCAGCTGGGCGTCTATCGCGACCTCGGCTTTGACAAGATCAACGTGAAGCTCGCATTGCGCCCCGGCCCGAATGTGCGCCTCGGCTCCGACGAGGTCTGGGATCGCGCGGAAGACGGCCTGCGCAATTCGCTCCGCGCCGCCGGTCTCGACTTCGAAGAACTGCCGGGCGAAGGCGCGTTCTATGGCCCGAAGGTGGAATTCCACCTGACCGACGCCATCGGCCGCACCTGGCAATGCGGGACGCTGCAGCTCGACTTCAACCTGCCGGAGCGCCTTGATGCGTCCTATATCGGGGAAGACAGCCACCGTCACCGCCCCGTGATGCTCCACCGCGCCATCCTCGGCTCTATGGAGCGGTTTATCGGCATCCTGATCGAGCACCATGCCGGCAAATTCCCCCTCTGGCTCGCGCCCGTGCAGGTCGTTGTGGCGACGATCACGTCGGATGCCGATGATTATGCGAAAGACGTGCAAAAACAGCTCGAAAAAGCCGGCATCCGCGTCAAAACCGACCTGCGGAACGAAAAGATCAACTATAAGATCCGCGAGCACAGCCTCGTGAAAGCCCCGCAGATCTGGGTGCTGGGAAAACGCGAGGCAGAGGAAGGCAAGGTCGCGATCCGGCGCTTGGGCTCGGATGCGCAAGAAGTCCTTGCACTTGCCGATGCAATCCGTAAAATCACCGAAGATTCAGCTGTGCCGCAATAACGGCTGATTCTGCTTTATTTTCTGCGGTTTCTGACCGTGACGAAAAACAATTTTTTGCGTATGAACGATAACAGGAGAATGCCCCATCGCTACCTTTAACAGACCCTCGCCGAAAGACGACGGCCCCCGCACCAACCACCAGATCCGCGCCGAAAAAGTGCGCGTCATCGGCGCCGACGGCGAGATGGAAGGTGTCATGTCAGTCCGCGACGCCGTGCAAAAAGCACAGGATCAGGGATTTGACCTCATCGAGATTTCCCCCAACGCTGATCCGCCCGTGTGCAAGATCGGCGATGTCGGCAAGCACCGCTATGAAATGCAGAAAAAAGAAGCGGCTGCCCGCAAGAACCAAAAGATCGTCCTCACCAAGGAATTGAAGCTGCGCCCCGGCATCGAGGAGCATGACATTCAAGTCAAGCTGCGCTCCGCCAAGCGTTTCTTTGAAGAAGGCGACAAGGTCCGCTTTATCCTGCAGTTCCGTGGCCGCGAAAACGAGCACCGCGAACTGGGCTGGGCGCTGATCAACCGCATCAAGCAGGAACAGGCCGGCGAAGGCAAAATGGAAATGGACGCGCGTCAGGAAGGCAATTCGATCCTGATGATCATGGTTTCCGCCAAGACCCCGCAGTGAACCGCCTGAAA
>JAQSWE010000148.1 GCA_029266795.1 Alphaproteobacteria bacterium
TGGACTTATCGAGGAGCAGATTAAAAAAGCCCTCTTCAACATGCCCCTGCCCCGCCGCCCGCGCGTGACCGGCAAGATCGACGACCGCGGCGCGCCGCTGCTGCCCGAAACTTACGAGCTGTCACCCGGCCAGATCGCCGATGCGCTGATCAAGCGCCTGACGCCGATCATGGATACGTCCAGCTTCGCAAGCCGCATGGAGATCATCCACCGCAATTTCGACCTGAAGGGCAAGCCGTCGCCCGTCGTGCGCATGCCGTGGTTCTGCTCGGGCTGCCCGCATAACACCTCGACCGTGGTGCCGGAAGGCTCCCGTGCGCTTGCCGGCATCGGCTGCCATTACATGACGATGTGGATGGACAGATCGACCATGATGTTCACCCAAATGGGCGGCGAAGGCGTGCCTTGGATCGGGCAGGCCCCGTTCACGGATGAGAAACACATCTTCACCAACCTCGGCGACGGCACCTATTTCCATTCCGGCCTGCTGGCGATCCGCGCCGCGCAGGCGGCAAAGGTGAACATCACCTATAAAATCCTCTACAACGACGCGGTCGCGATGACGGGCGGCCAGCCGGTCGACGGCCAGTTGACCGTGCCGATGGTGGCGGCCCAAGTGCGCGCCGAAGGCATCGAAACGATCCATATCGTGACGGACGAGCCGTGGAAATATAAAGGCGTGATGCTGCCAAGCGGCGTGCAGATCACCCACCGCGACAACCTCGACGAAGTGCAGCGCGTGTTGCGCGAAATTCCGGGCGTCACTGTCATGATCTATGACCAGACCTGCGCCGCCGAAAAACGCCGCCGCCGCAAGCGCGGGTTGATGATCGACCCGCCGAAACGCGTCGTCATCAATGAACGCGTCTGCGAAGGCTGCGGCGATTGCGGCAAGAAATCGAACTGCCTCTCCATCGCGCCCGTCGAAACCGAATTCGGCCGCAAGCGCCAGATCGACCAAAGCAGTTGCAACAAGGATTTCTCCTGCGTGAAGGGCTTCTGCCCCAGCTTCGTCACCGTGCTCGGCGGCGGGCTCAAGAAACCCGAAGCCGCAAAAATCGGCAACGAGGTCGAAGATTATTTCGCGGCGATGCCGATGCCTGTCATCGGCGACCTGTCGCAGCCTTGCGCGATCCTCGTCAACGGCGTGGGCGGCACGGGTATCGTGACGGTCGGCGCGATCCTCGCCATGGCGGCGCATCTTGAAGACAAGGGCGCGACGACCATGGACCAGACCGGTCTCGCCCAAAAAGGCGGCGCGGTCACGAGCCATATCCGTATCGCGAAATCGCCGGAGGCGATCAATACCGTGCGCATCGGCATCGCCGGCGCAAATGTCATTATCGGCGCCGATTTGCTGGTGACGGCGGATGGCGATTGCCTGTCGAAAATTCGTCAGGGCGAAACCAAGATCGTTTTGAACACCCACAAGGCGCAAACGGGCGAATTCACCCGCAAGCCGGACTGGACGATCCCGTCGAAATCCATCGTCTCCACCATTGCCGAACTGACCGGCAAGGATAACCTTTTTGTGCTGGATACCACGCAGGTGGCAACCGCACTGATGGGCGATTCGATTGCGACCAATATGTTCATGCTCGGCTATGCGTGGCAAAAGGGCCTGATCCCGCTCGGCCATGACGCGATC
This sequence comes from Alphaproteobacteria bacterium, assembly GCA_029266795.1. Classification (GTDB taxonomy): domain Bacteria; phylum Pseudomonadota; class Alphaproteobacteria; order Micavibrionales; family UBA2020; genus JAPWJZ01. The sequence goes on from JAQSWE010000148.1 coordinate 1,649, forward strand.
ATGAAGGCGATCGAACTCAACGGCGTATCGATTGGCATGAACCAGCAGAGCTTCACCTGGGGCCGCCGCGCGGCCTGGGACCTCGCGAAGGTCGAAGAACTGGCGGCACCGAAGAAAACGGCCGACGGCTCCGACCGCCACCGCCAGATTTCGACCTCGACGGAAGAAACCATCGACCGCCGCATGATGTCGCTGACCGGCTATCAGGACGCGAAATATGCCGCGAAGTACAAGGAACTCGTCGATGCCGTGCGCACCGCCGAGATCCGCGTCAAGGGCAACCCCGGCAAGCTGACGGAGGCCGTCGCGCGCTATTACTACAAACTGATGGCGTACAAGGACGAATACGAAGTCGCCCGCCTGCATACCGACGGCCAGTTCCTGAGCCAGCTGAAGAATACCTTCGATGGCGATTACAAGCTGCGCTTCCACCTCGCCCCGCCCCTGCTCGCGAAACGCGACGCGGTGACGGGAGAACTCCAGAAAATGGAATTCGGCGCGTGGATTTTGCCGGTGTTCGGCATTCTGGCCAAGCTCAAAGGCCTGCGCGGCACGCCGCTCGATATCTTCGGCTATACCCATGAACGCCGCACGGAACGCCAGCTGATCAAGGATTACCGCGCGACGATCGAGGGACTGCTCACCGGCCTCACCGACCGCAACTACAACGTCGCGGTCGATATCGCCAGCATCCCGGAACATATCCGCGGCTATGGCCACGTGAAGGAAGCGCACCTGAAAAAAGCGAAGGAAGCGGAAGCCGCGCTACTCCTCAGCTTCAACAGGCCGATCCAGCCGGCGCAGAAAAAGGCCGCCTGATATATTTTATGTTTTCGACAGCAGCCGGAGGCGGACTTGCCAGCCTTCGCTGCGCTCGACCGGCATGACGTAATTGTCAGCCGATACCGGTTTCCAGATGGGCGCCGGACCGCCATCCTCGCTGCCAAAACCGTTCGACGCGAAGAAGAACAGCGGCAGGGCGAAGGCGAGAATGATAAAATACATTTTGTATTTGTTTAAAACGTTCAGTGAGTGTTTCATGGACACGACCCCTTTTCTTTTTACTCATGGAAGCGTCCCCCGATGTTTCCTTATCTTCAGTATATCACCGGAAATTTTAACATCGGTTTAAGTATTCATAGAATTGTTTACAAATGATGACAACGCGGTGAGCTGCGTTCATGATTGTGAAATGTGAAAAAATTTAGGCGGCGTGCGGCGCGACTTCGATATTGAGCGCGGCGGCGAGCAGCGCCTTGGTGTAATCCTCGCGGGGCGCATCGAACACCTGTGCCGCAGGGCCGCTCTCGACCACCTTGCCGTTACGCATGACAATTACATCATGCGCCATCGCCTTCACCACGCGCAAATCATGGCTGATGAACATATAGGCGAGGTTGTGGTCGCGCTGTAATTTCCGCAGCAAGTCCACGATCTGCGCCTGCACCGACATATCAAGGGCCGATGTCGGTTCGTCCAGTATCACGAATTTCGGGTTCAGCACCATCGCACGCGCGATGGCGATACGCTGCCGCTGGCCGCCGGAAAATTCATGCGGATACCGGTTGCGCGTCTCGGGGTCGAGGCCGACTTCTTTCAACCCCGCCACCACCTTCGCATCACGCTCCGCCGCATTCATCTGCGGGAAATGCACGAGCAGCCCTTCCTCGATAATCTGGGCGACCGACAGACGCGGCGAGAGCGAGCCGTAGGGATCCTGGAAAACAATCTGCATATCGCGGCGAAGGGGACGGATTTCCTTGTCGCTCATGTCATTCAACGATTTGCCATTAAACTGCACCAGCCCCTGGCTTTGCAGCAGGCGCAGCAGCGCAAGGCCGAGTGTCGTCTTGCCCGAACCCGACTCACCGACAACGCCAACTGTTTGACCGGGGCGGATGACGACATTAATCCCGTCGACCGCGCGCACGTAATCGGTCGTGCGGCGGAAAATGCCGGTCTTGATCGGGAAATGCACTTTCAGGTCGTCGGCCTTCAATATCGGCGCGGCATTCGTATCGAACGGCAGCGGCTGGCCATGCGGCTGCGCGGCCAGCAGCATCTTCGTATACTCGTGCTGGGGATTGTTGAACAGTGATTGGGTTTCCGACAATTCGACGATATCGCCGTGATACATGACGGCGACGCGCTTCGCCATCTTGCGCACAATCGACAGGTCATGGGTGATAAGCATGATCGCCATGCCCATTTTCTGCTGCAGTTCCAAAAGTAGTTTCAGTATCTGCGCCTGCACCGTCACATCGACCGCCGTCGTGGGTTCATCCGCGATCAACAGGTCGGGTTCGTTCGCGAGCGCCATCGCGATCATCACGCGCTGCCGCTGCCCGCCCGAGAGTTCATGCGGATAAGCGCCGAGGCGCTGCGTCAGTTTGTTCAGCCCCACGAGTTCCAGCAACTCGATCACGCGCTTGCGGGCGGCTTCCGGTTGCATTTTCTTATGCAGGAACAGCGCCTCCGCAATCTGCTTTTCAATCGTGTGAAGGGGATTCAGTGAGGTCATCGGCTCCTGAAAGATCATCGCAATCTTGTTGCCGCGGATCGTGCGCAGCACGCTGTCGCCCGCCCCCATCAACTCTTGATCCTTGAACTTGATCGAGCCCGACGGGTGCTGCGCCACCGGATAGGCGAGCAGTTGCAGGATGGAGAGGGCCGTCACCGATTTGCCGGAGCCGGATTCACCGACCACCGCCAGCGTCTCGCCTTTTTCGATGGTGAAGGAGATGTTCTTCACGGCATGCGTGACCTGCTTGCCATTCACGAAATCGACCGAGAGGTTTTTGACGTCCAGCAGGGCCATGGTTTTATCCTTTGAAAATCTTGCGCGGGTCGAAGGCGTCACGCACCGCCTCGCCGATAAAGGTCAGCAGGCTCAGCATCACGGCGACCGAGAAAAAGGCGGTCATGCCCAGCCACGGCGCCTGCAAGTTGTTCTTGCCCTGCGACAACAGCTCGCCCAGCGACGGCGAGCCGGGCGGCATGCCGAAGCCGAGGAAATCGAGGCTGGTCAGCGTCGTGATCGACCCCGCCAGCACGAAAGGCATCATGGAGAGCGACGCGACCATCGCGTTCGGCAGCGCATGCTTGAACATGATGACCGGCGTGGAAACGCCGAGCGCCTTCGCCGCGCGGATGTAATCAAGGTTGCGCGCCTTCAGGAATTCCGCGCGCACGACATCAACCAGCGTCATCCATGAAAAGAGCAGCATGAGGCCGAGCAGCGTGAAAAAGCCCGGCGTGATAATGCTCGACATAATGATGAGCAGGAAGAACACCGGCATCCCCGACCAGATTTCGATGAAACGCTGCGTCAGCAGGTCGAACAGGCCGCCCAAGTAACCTTCCATCGCGCCCACCCACATGCCGACGGCGGAGCCCAACAGCGTGAGCGTGAGCCCGAAGATGATCGAGATGCGGAATCCGTAAATCAGCCGCGCCAGCACATCGCGCGCCTGATCGTCGGTGCCGAGCAGGTTCTCGGCGCTTGGTGGCGAAGGCGCGGGTACATTGAGGTTGTAGTTGATCGTCTGGTACGAATAGCGCACGGGCGGCCAGAGCATCCAGCCTTTCTTGTTAATAAGCTCGGCAACGGCGGGGTCGCGGTAATCGGCTTCGGTTTCAAATTCCCCACCGAATTCGGTTTCGGCATAGGACTTGAAGACCGGCATGTAATAGCCGCCGTCATAGCTGACAAAAATCGGCTTGTCGTTGGCCACAAATTCGGCGAAGACGCTGAATAGGAACAGCACGGCAAAAATCCATAGCGAGACATAGCCGCGGCGGTTGCGGCGGAACTGGTCGATGCGGCGCTGCGCGATTGCGGAGAAAGCCATCACCGTGCCCCTTGCGAATTGAAATCGATGCGCGGATCGACCCATGTCATGACAAGGTCGGAAATGAGCTTGATGATAAATCCGAGCAGCGTGAACAGGTACAGCGTACCGAACATGACGGGATAATCGCGGTTGAGCGCGGATTCAAACCCCAGCAGCCCGAGGCCATCGAGCGAGAAGATCGTCTCGATCAGCAGCGAGCCGGTCAGGAAGATACTAACCATCGCCGCCGGAATGCCCGCGATCACGATCAGCATAGCGTTGCGGAACACATGGCCGTAGAGCACTTTCAGTTCCGGCAGACCCTTGGCGCGCGCGGTCAGCACATATTGCTTGTTGATTTCCTCGAGGAAGGAATTTTTGGTGAGGATGGTGAGGCCCGCAAACCCGCTGATGACCATGGCCGTGACCGGCAGCGTGATGTGCCAGAAATAATCGAGGATGCGTTTCGGCCACGACATATCCTGCCAGCCGTCCGACACGATGCCGCGCAGCGGGAATATGTTGAAATACTTACCGCCTGCGAAGACGACGATCAACAGAATGGCGAAGAGGAAACCGGGGATCGCATAGCCCGCGATGATGACGCCCGATGTCCACGTATCAAACGCCGAGCCGTCCTTTACAGCTTTGCGAATGCCGAGCGGGATGGAGATGAAATAGATCAGCAGCGTTGTCCAGAGGCCGAGCGAGATCGATACCGGCATTTTCTCCAGCATCAGGTCCATCACGCTGCGGTCCTGAAAGTAGCTGTTGCCGAAATCGAAGGTCAGGTAGTTTTTCAGCATCAGCCAGAAACGCTCGTGCAATGGCTTATCAAAACCGAACTGTTTTTCGAGGCTCTTGATGAATTCGGGGTCGAGCCCCTGCGCGCCGCGGTATTTGGAATTGCCGCCCGATACCGCCATCTGCTGTTGCTGCGACTGTATGCCGGTATCGCTGCCGCCGCCGGAGAAGCGCTGCGTTGCCGAGGTATCCATGCCCTGAATGCGCGCGATCATCTGCTCGACCGGCCCGCCCGGTGCCATCTGCACAATCAGGAAGTTGAGCAGCAGGATGCCGAACAGAGTCGGTATCATCAGCAGCAGGCGGCGTATAGTATATGCGAGCACGGCGGCGTTATCCCTTCG
>JAQSWE010000149.1 GCA_029266795.1 Alphaproteobacteria bacterium
TATTGATATGTCGGTAGGCCAAGTCAATCCGAACAAAGAATTGATGCGCATCCCGCTTGACCGCCAGCGCGCGATCACGCATATGGCGGAGCAGGCGCAGATCAAGGCCGCGACCTCGTCCTTCCTCGACCTCGCGAATGCTTTCGCCGACCTCGATGACAAGGACCATGAAGGCAAGACGCCGGAAATCCTCGCCGCCGATTATGCGTTCGAGTTGCTGAAAAAACTGAAAATCACCAATCTGCCCGCGGATGCCGATCCGGTTGAATCCGTGCTGTTCCTCGCCGCCAAGGCGCATGGCATCCGGAACCTGCAGCCGCAGGCCGCTGACCGTATTTTGCAGCATGAACCCTATAACACCCTGCAGGACAGCTACCGCGCCGTCGTCGCTTATACGTCAGAGCAGCGCGGCATGGTCATGGAACATGTCTGGGATACTTACCTGAAGCCCTATGCCGATGTCATCCTGAAGGCCTATGAGGAAAAACTCGACAAAAAGGCCGAGCAGAAGAAACAGCAGCAAAAAGATCAGAAGCAGGACGAGAACCAGCAGGGCCAGAAGGGTCAAAAAGGCCAGCAGGGCGGTCAAGGCCAGTCGAGCGATGGCGACGGCGAGGGCAGCAGCTCCGGTGGCGCGGATTCCGAACCCGATATCAGCGACAATCAGGAAGAGGGCGAAGGTCAGGACAGCGGCATCGAAATCACAGATGACGAAAACGACGGTGAATCGAATGACGGCGATCCCTCCGACGACAACGAAAAAGATGGCGAAGGCCAGGACAGCGACAAGGAAGACGGCAAGGGCGGCGCAGGTGACGATGACGAAGTCGAGCTCGACGACGACGACCTCGACCAGATCGGCGACCTGAATAAGGACCCGAAAGAAGGCCGCGAGCAGGAAGCCGCCGAGAACGAGGCCAATGCCAATGACGGCAAGGGTGCTGACAAGGAACAGGACGGGCAGGAAGAGCAAAGTAAGCCCAAGAAAGTAAGCGACTTCAAGGATAAAGAACCCGCGCGCGAAGACTTGACCGAACAGGAAAAGCAGCAGCGCCGCGACGCCGCCAAGAATATGCCCGAAGGTAACAAGCTCGATAAAAACACCGCGCAGGACACGCAGGACGTCGACCTTGCGAAACTGGCGAAGGGCGATTACCGCGACTTCAACCGCCGCGTCTACGAACTCTCGCCCGTCATTTCGCAACAGGCGCGCATCTACCAGAACATCCGCGCCGAACAGCGCCGCGCCATCCGCAAGATGTCACGCGATCAGCATTCCTTCATCGCCTCCGACGGCAACTTCCTGGGCCGTCACGACATGGAAAAATCGCGCCGCACGAAGCTGAAACAGGCTTTCGGTCAGCCCGTGAACGTGGAAGACTTTAAAAAGATCAAGCGCGACGAACAGGCCTTCGCCGATTCAACCATTGAAATCATTTCGCTCATCGACGGTTCCGGCTCGATGCCCCTGAAAAACCTCGGCAACGGCGTGAACGCGATGGAAGTGGCTCTGCAAAGCGCGGTCATCAACTATATGGCGGCACGCAAGGCCGGCATCGACGGCTGGATCATCATCTGGGGCAATGCCAAACCGCTGGTGGTGGCGTCGCCTGATATGCCGCTCAAGGAAGTTGGCGAAAACGTGCAGCGCGTGCGCGGCGGCATCAACAGCGGCACGGCGCTCGCGCCCGGTTTCGATACCACCATGCAGACGCTGGCGGAACACCGCAACAAAAACGGCACGATCAGCGGATCGTCGCATATCATGGTCTATTCCGACGGCGAGATTCAGGACGAAGCCGCCGCGCAGCAGCGCATCGAAACCATCACCCAAGGCACTAAAAACGTCTCGATCGACGTCGCCGTGCTGGTCAGCAAGGGCAGCCGTGAGGCGCCGACCGAGATGGAGCGCATGATCAATAAAATTACCGCGAAAAGCGGCGACAGAAAAGTTGGCGTGCTGCGTGGCGACGACGCGCGCACCGTGCCGCTGGAACTGTCGCGCCGCACCCTGCAGCGCGTGAAACGCTTCAAGGTGGAAGTGGTGCCCGATGACCGCAAGCGCGCCATCTACAAGGCCGTCTCGCGCAAACTGAACGAAATGTGATTGTTGGATAAAAAGGTTTTAACAGGAGAAACCAAATGGCTGAAGACAAGAAACCCGAATCCCTGATGACCAAGCGCAGGATCGACCTGACGCCCGCGGAAATCGCGAGCCTCAAGCGCCCGGTCGGTATTTCGGGCCTGCCGTATCCCAAGATCAAGCTTGTGGAAGACGCGCAGGGCAACGTCCAGCATCAGGTGCAGATCGTGCAGGACACGCGCAACCCGATCGTGGTCTTTTCCGACATGTCGACCAAAAAGGTCAACGGCATCATGTATCGCGAAATGGCGATCCCCGCGATGATGCACATGACGCAGAAAATCCTCGAACGCACCGACCCCAGCCGTTCCGACCGCATCATCGCTCTCCTCGGTGAAGCGTCCTACGGTAAATCGCACGAGTTCAAGAAAATCGGCCGCATGCTGCATCCCGACGGCGCGATCCAGGTCGATTGCGGCGGCATGAACATGCACGAAATCCTTTTCCGCACCGTCATCGACTACGGCAAGGGCGTGAAGGACCTGTTCGACAAGCGCGTTGAAAGCGGCAAAGTGTCGGCTGATACGCTCGCAACTTTGGAATCCGAATTCCCCGGTGCCGTCATGCGCAAGCCTGTGACCATTCAGGATGCCAACAGCACGACCTCCTATGAAATCGAAAGCGTCAAGATCAACTGGGATGCCGTCGGCAAACCCGCGAAAGACGAAGAAGGCAAGACGACCGAAGACCGCGGCGATGCCGTGCGCCGTGCGAAAGGCCTGATGGAATTCCTCTACGAGAAAGAGGGTATTTCCGTGCAGCAGAACTCCTTCGGCGTGAAGACCGTGCCGGGTGAACTGTATGAATCATGGATCACCGGCCGCCCGCTGCTGCTGGACGAATTGACCAAGGCGATCCCGGAATCCCTCGACGTGCTGAACACGGTGACGCAGGTGTTCAACGGCGAAAGCCCCTCCGCGCGTATTTATAACCCGATGTCTGAATCGGGCGACAGCGCCGATAATGACAGCCCCAAATATCTCGACTTTAACGCCAAGGACATGCGCGCCAGCTGGATCCTCGGCGTGGCGGGTAACGAGGCGTCGGACGGTATCACCACCCACGAACTCTCCAAATCGCTCGGCTCGCGCCTCTACGTGATGCGCGTGGGCGATGCTGGGCAGGCGGACTGGGCGCACCGTACGTCGCAGGTCTGGACCGGCCTGCCGCTGACGACGCTCTACACCGTCTTTGGCAAGGCAGCGCAGGCGCAGCCCGAAGCCTTCGGCAAATTCCTTGTCGATTTGCGCAAGCTGGAACTGTCGGCGGATGACGTGAATGCAATCCCGCCGCACCAGATCGAATTCCTGCTGAAATATCCCGACACGGTCAAGGCCGCCAATCAGGTCTCGACCTTCTGGAGCGAGCAGGACCAGTTGTCACATGACGACAGCCCCTTGCTGGCGCAAGATGCGTATAAAGGCCTCGTGGATGAATTGGGCGAGGGGGCGCGGAATATCGGCATCACCTTCCGCACGATCACCGCATCCTATAACGACGCGCGCCACACCACGCCGGAAGCGCGTCCCGTGTCGGAAGCGGTCGTTAACCTCGATCTCGCCTCCACCTTCAACAACCTAGATACGAGCGTCATCGGGCAGACCGCGCCCGGCTGGCACAGCTTCGGCGCAAACCTTGCCGAGGCCATCCGCTGGAATATCGTCAACGCCACCGTCGGCATGAAGAAAACCCGTGGCGCGCTGATGAAACTCGCGAAAGACAACGGCATCACGCCCGAGGATTTCAAGGAAGCGTTGCCCAGCGACGATATCAAGCCGCTGTCGCAGTTGCTGAAATTCGACGAAAACCCGGAAGTTGCGGGTTCCGAAGAATTGCAGGCACTGCGCACCATCGCAACCGCCGCCATCCGCGCGCAGTTCAAGAACATCCGCCAGTCGGATGAGGGCATCATCCCGATGGTGAGCCTGATCCGCGCCGTCAAGGAACTGGACGCCCAGAAAGAAACCAACCCGCATACCGTCATCGTGCCGAACGACGATGTGAACACCATCGGCGCGTCGCCGCTGGTTGCGGCGCAGGCGATCCCCGTCTTCGACCTGCCCGAAGACGACAGCGCCTTCGAGCTGATGGACTTCCGTGCCGTTCTGGGCGCGCTGGTCGCCCCGAAGTACATGGAGGAAAATCGCGAGCGCTTCTGGCCCGTCGGCTTCACCGAACGCCTCGACAACCCGCCCGATATGGCGAACCCTGAAAAGGTCGAGCCGTACAATATCGGCGAAGGCAAGGGAAAATGGGGTTTCAACCTCACCGTCCTGAACGCGACGAACGAGAAGCAGGAGCAGGTTTATCTGTGGCTGATCGAGGATAAAGTGCGCCTTGATAAAACCGCGACCGACTGGCACCGCTACATGCTTGTCGGCCCCGAAGCCATCTCGCCGGACCTTGAAGCGCAGCTGGCCAAGGGCGGCGTGCAGTATGTGGTGAAGGATGATGCCAGCACCGCCGAAGCCGTCAACAGCTTCCTTGTCGAAGGCGCGCGCGTGCGCGGCGAAGACAACAAGATGGCTGTGGCCGATGCGAAAGAAGTGACCGAGATGATCGTGAAGGCCTTCGCGGTGCAATGCCCGCTGCCTCGCGTCATGCCCGGCACCGATCCGAACGAGCAGATCATCCCAGAAGATGCGACGCTCGGCGACATGATCCATGAAGCGAAGGAAGCGCCCGCCGTTTTCACCAGCATCATGAAACCCCGCGCCAAAGTGGCCGCGCCCGCGCGTTAATTTGTGAAAGGAAACGATCATGCAAGTGAATGCACAATATATGCGCGATGTGCTGCAGACTCTCGCGCTGCATGAAGCAACGGACTCAGCGGCGCTTGGCATGCAACACGGCAGCCGCATCGCGCGCATCCAGCCGAAAAGCTGGCAGGCCGACATCATTCGCAAGACCGTCGACCTGAAAAGCGCGATGGACCCGACGGAGTTTAAAGCGCTGATGGATAATGCCGACGTGCCTGTGATTTTTTTGCCGCACGAGGCCTTCATCACCGCTGAAATCATTGATGGAATCTGCCGCGAAAGTCCCTTCAATAAGATGGTTATTTGGGAAGTTTGAGTTCAAAACTGCGCGCGGAATAAAATTGTCTCTTTCCTGTGACACTGTTCTGTGTCATAGTCATCACATTATCAACCCCTAACGATGGAGGAAATGAATGAACACATCTGCATTTACAGCATCATTTCCGGGCCTTCGCTGACGACGTAATGTCTCAACCGGCGCTTGGAACAACTAAAACGGTCCAGGTCTCAGCCGGAGAATAAATCAAGCCTCCACTGTCACCTACAACACCTACGAACTGACAAAGCTCGACTTGCCTCTATTGGCATTTGGTCTGGATCGCGAACGGTCTTTAACAAGGGAACGCGGGTGCGTTTAATAAACGCCCTGCATCAAAGTCATGAGTGACGAAGAAGAGAAAAAAGAACGGCAGATATCCTACAAGGATGTCATGCGGTTCGCATGGCACTACTGGCGGCCGAACAAGATGTTCGGTATCGCGGCAGCGGTGCTAATGCTCACTTCTGTGAGCATGGATGCGATTGTGCCCATCTATACGGGCAGGATCGTGGACGCAATGGTCGGGCACGCGCCCGGCGACACTGCGGCATGGAATGATGCATGGGCGGCTTTCTGGGCGTTTGCCCTGCTGGCGTTCCTGCACCAGGCCCTGCGCGTGGGGTCCCTCTACTTCTGGAACGGTTTCGCGGTGCGGAACCTGCAGAAGATCGTGGTGGACGGGTTGTACAAGGTGCAGCGTTTCAGTTCCGACTGGCACGCCAACACCTTCGCGGGCGGCACGGTGCGCAAGATCACGCGCGGCATGTGGGCCTTCGACAGCTTCGAAGACACAATCCTGATGGGTATCCTGCCGGCGGTGACGATCATGGTGGGCATGTCGATCATGCTCGGCTTCCGTCTTCCCCTCGTGGGACTGGCGGCGGGCACGATGATTGTCATCTACTGCGCGTTGTCGATCTGGATGTCGGTCAAGATACTTGCGCCGCGCTTCAAGCAATCGGCTGACGCCGATACCAAAGTGGGCGCGACACTGGCCGACATTATCACGGGCAACCCGAGCGTGAAATCGTTCGGCGCCGAGGCAAGGGAAGATGCGATTTTCAGGAAAGTCGCGGAAACCTGGCGCGCCAAGGCGATCTGGTCGTGGCAGACGGGTGTGACGGCGGATGCTTTCCGCTCGATCTTCCGCTTGCTGATGATGGCCAGCATGGTCGCAACCACGATCTACCTGTGGAAAGCGGGGCAGGCAACGCCCGGCGACATCGTGCTGGTGATCACGACGTTTTTCATCATCGGCGGCTACTTGCGGGATATCGGGATGCACATCTCCCACCTGCAGCGGGCAGTTGCCGATATGGAAGACATCGTGATGTTCTGGATGCGTGAAGACGACGTGCAGGACAATACGAAGGCCGAACCGCTGATCGTGAAGCCGTC
>JAQSWE010000150.1 GCA_029266795.1 Alphaproteobacteria bacterium
GCACGGTGAACCAAGTGATGGGCGATGGGCTGATGTGCCTTTTCGGCGCTGAAGCGCCATGCGAGGATCACGCGCTGATGGCGATGGCGGCGGCGGAGAAGATGCTCGAGGATATCGCTGTCGTCCGTGAAAAAATGTGGCACAAATCCTTGCGCATCCGCATCGGCGTGAACTCGGGCGAAGTCATCCTGCGCCCGCCCGTCACGCCGGAATATCAGTCCCGCTACCAAGTGGTCGGGGAAGCAGTCCATATCACCGACAGGGTCACCAAGGCCGCCGCGCCGGATACCGTCCTCTACGGCGAGGCGACGCGCAAGCTGCTGGAGCGTTTCTGCGAATTTGAAAAAGGCGCGACGATCAATTGGGGTGGCAAGGGGCAGACCATCTTGCTCTACCGGAAATCGGGGCTAGCCCCCGCAGAAGTGCAAGACGGCGGCGAACTCATCCGCCAGGACGAGGCTGCCGCAATCCTCTCCTACATCACTGCGCCGCGTAAAAACCTTGCCATTAGCTGGGTGCAAGGGGATGCGGGCGCCGGCAAGACCTTCGTCACGCAATATGTACGCGCGGTCGCCGCAGAATTTTTCGCCAGCGTGGTCTCGATCAACTTCTATCCCCATCCCGTTTCGGGCGCTAACCGCTTGAAATCGGCGATCGCAGCCGCGCTACTGCCCGCATCGCGGCAGGACTGGGCGGATTTCATTCTTGCAAACTCCGAATTATCCCGTTTGGGAGATACCGGCTTCGTCACCGCCTGCTTCGACGATATACTTGAGAGGAGCAGCAAGCCGCATCCCGATTACCACGGCATAGACAGGAGCGGCCGCGCACAGATACGCCGTCGCGCAATCGCCGCCCTGTTGCGCGAAAATGCTAAGCGGCAGCCGATCTTGCTCGTGATAGAAGACCTCCACTGGGCGCGGCGGGAGGAGTTGAACATCATTGAAAATACGCTGCGGGATTGCGCTGAGGGCGTCAAACTCGCGGTCATCTGCACATCGCGGGAAGGATTTGCGTTTTGCAGCGACCTTTCGCCCGTAGCCAAGTTTTTTCCACTCCACCCGCTGGACATGGAGCAGAGCCTGACCTTGCTGAATCTGCCGCGGCAAGGGAAAAACATTCCCGTCGCGCTCGCAAAGACTGTCTGCCAACTCTCTGGCGGAAACCCCTACTTCATCCGCGAATACGGTCAGTGGGTAGAGGCAGAAATGAAGCGGCAGATACCGTCGCATGAAATATCCAAACATCTACGGGATTACACTCCGGAGGAAATCGTCAATCTTCTTTTCTCGCGTTTGAAAAACCTTGATCGCGCGACGATCGACCTTGCGCGGATGGCTGCCGTGCAGGGCATGCGGGTTGATGTGCGTATGCTCGCAGCTCTCTCAGGGATTAGCCGTGACAACGCGCAGCAGGCGATAGGCAAACTTCACGCAGAGGGAATCCTGTCCACTGGAGAGAATGCCGGCGACATCCCGGTTTTCGCCCATGAACTGCTGCAAAAGGTGATCTACAACAGCCTGCCCCGCAGCAGCAGGCTCGAACTGCATCTCGCTGCCCTGCGTTACCTGCTGATCGAAGGGCACGACAGCCGCGCCGATGCGCGGCGACTGATGGCCTATCATGCCGAGTGCGCGGACGACCCCGTGCGCCAGTATATTTTTTCAAAATGGGCGGCACGCGAAGCAGGCAAGTTGTCCCAGCATGCCGACGCGCTCGAATTTCTCGCCGCCGCGAAGCGGGCGCTTGGCCGAATCAAGGGCCTGCGCGCGGAGCGCCATCTCCTGCGCATCCATGTCATGGAAATCGAGAGCCTCTTCATTCTGGGCCGCTATCCGCTGGTAAAAAATCGCCTCCAGCATGTGCTTGCCCGCAAGGTGCTGTTCCCGGGCCAGGGAATGCTGAAGGGGGCGATGTCCTTCCACGGACTCTACCTCTGGATTAACGGCGAGATCCGCGATGCAGAGCGCACTTATGCCGCGATACTCAGAACCTCACCGCATGAGGGGAACAGGGAAACATTCATGCGCGAAAGCGCACGGCTCTCGCATATCTGCATCGATCTCGGAGACTACGATAAGGCGGTCGCACATGCCCAGAACGTGCTCGCGCTGCTCGAGCCTGAAAACCGCTACGCCAAATGCGGATTGCTCACCGAAATGGGTCCGACTATTTACAGCTGCCTTGCGTTGGCCTGCGCGGAACGCGGCGATGCAGAGACCGCGAAGGCGCACATAGCTTCCGGCATGAAACTTCTGGCCGGCAGCAGGGATTATTTCACGCGTATTTACGCTTCCAATTTCCTCGCCGCCAGCCATCTGCGGCTGGGGCAGTTTGGCGACGCGCGCGCACTACTTGAATCTGCGCTCAGCGATTGCGATGTCGTCCAGTCCGTTCTGCTGAAGCCCTATGCAATGTCGGCCTATGGCTACGTGCTGGCGCGGCTAGGCGACGTGGCAGCAGGCGAAAAACATTGTGCGGCCGCGATTGAGCTGGCGAAGGAAAGCCGCCTGCCCCTGCGCCGCTCGCTCTTCCTCATCCGCCATGCGCAGGTGCTGATGTTGCAGGAGAATCCGCAGGAGGCAATAAAACTGCTTCGACGCGCGATCAAAAGCGCGGTAGCCGCAGGTGAAAGCGGACAGCAGGCGATGGCTCAGCGGCTTATCGCAGAATGTTATGGCGTATTACCTGCGGCTGTCCCGCTTGTGCGGAAAAACGAAAAATATTTCGCGCAGCATCCGGATGAGCAGATCGCGGGTCCGCGAAAAACCGCCTGATCAGCCACCGGCCAGCGGCGAAAAAAAACTTATTTTATCCGTATTCCTAACAGTGACATCTTCCCAGTTCTGGGCCAGTTCGCCGTTGACGGACACGGCGATGACGGCGCGATAGGAAAAAAGCGTCTTATACGACGGCGCGCTTTCCGAAAGCCAGTCGACAAGATCCTGCAGCGTGCGGACCGTCTCCGGCGGATCAATCTCTTCTTTTGACTTTCCGGCGCGTGTCCGAAGCCATGACAGGTACTGCACTTCCATTGGAACGCACTCCTATGATTTTTCTCAAGGCGACGATATCTGGAATGATGATGCGCTTGCGCTGGATGTACAAAAGCCCCTTGTCCTGCAGCAGCTGCAGATTCCGGTTCACAAGTTCGCGCGATGCACCGGTCATTTTGCCAAGGTCTTCCTGCGTAATCTCGATGACCGAATTGACAAGAATGTCATGCTTTTCCGAATAGGCGACGAGGTTGCGCACCATGCGCTCCAGCGCGTCGTTGAAAAGAAAATCCTCCAGCAGATCGGAGCACCACCGCAGCCGCGCGCAGAGGAGCTGATAACACGAAGCATTCAGCTCCGGTCGCTTGCCGAGGAAGCGGAAAAAATCCTCCCGCTCTATGGATATCAAGGTCGAATTCTTAAGGACATAGGCATCTGCCGTGCGGGTGCCCCTGTCGAACATGGCAATTTCGCCGAAAGCTTCGCCGGGCGACAGCCGGTTCAGGATAATCTCACGTCCGTCGGATGAGGCGACGCTGATGTTCACTTCCCCGTTGTGAAGAATATAAAGACAGTCGCCGGGGTCGCCGCGCCGGAAAAGCATTTTTCGCTCGCGGTATTCGTGGCGCTTGCCGAGCGCCATGAGGTCTTGCTTGTCTTTTTCGGACAGCAGTTGCGTCAGGCTCGCCTTACGATAACTTTTGTATAGCATATGTTTCCTCGCGGGCGTGGCTTCCCGCATGTCTCCAGAGTCGGGTATCCTCGAACGCGTACAATACCTGTTTTTTTTCCACCTGTCGATTTAGCCGCGCGAGCACGGTTTCGACCAGTTCGAGCCCGTCGAGGCGCTTCTGGTCTATCCTATGCGTCGCAAGATAGGTTTTGAAGGCGATAAGCTGATTATCGTCGATGCCTTGGCGAAACGCCGTATCAAGAATCGCCTGATAATTGCGGTTCTTGTAGAAAAGCGATTTGCCGATGCGCAGCAGCAGCGTCGCATTTTCAGCGGTGATAATGCCCGCCGCCTGCGCTGCCGCGACGGTGCGGCGGATGTTAACCATCGCATCCGACAGCGCCGCATATTTCACCTCGGCAGGTGCATGCACGACGGCCACCTCGTCATCGTCTTCGAGAACGCCGCTGACATAATCGCGATATATCTCCCCTACCCCTTCCATGCCGAATGCCGTGAGCTCGGCTGCACGCAGCGCGCCCATGCTGGCGGCCCCCAACACATGGATTCCTGCGTTCATGGCATAGAGAATCTCCTTGTGCCACACAGCTGGAACTGTCTCATAAAAACCGTCGATGATGGCGATGAGTGCAGGGGCGCAGGGCACCAGCTGCGCCACATCCCCCTCCGATACCGGGCCGCGCAGGATCAGTCGGCTGCCGTTGTCGAGGGTAAATGTGCCTTCCGACCCAGATATACTGAAACGCTTTTCTATTTCCGCGCCGGTGAGTGTTGGCCCCGCAAAAAGCACCGCATCAGCCATTTGATTCTCCCGGCAGAAGCCGTCCCGCCCGCTCGCCGGGGACAGTACCTTTGCGGGACAGGATTCCCTCCAGCCCCGGCACAACCATGCGCGTTACCGGTATATCCAGGCCATCGATGGTAAGATCGACGGCAACAGCTTCGCGAATACCGGTTTTCCGCAGGGAATTAATGAGCACCGCGATATCATGGTCGAACGTTTCCGTTTCCAAGGTCGGCACATGTCGCATATGTCGCCCGCCCCGCGCCTCTATCTGCGCCAGCCATCTGGCGTGCTCTTCAACTGATAGATACTTGGCGTAATCGGCGCGCGGCATGTCATCGCGCGCTCCAGAGATGAATGTCAGCCGGCTTTGCGCCGCTTCGGTCAGCGCGCGCAGCAACGCCACATCGCGCGACAAATGACAGCCCATGCCGGAAGCAGGACGCGCGCCCGTGATATCGGGCTCATTCGGCAGGGTGCGGCACAGAAAAGCGGGGATGCCCGTATCACTGGTTATGTCCCAAACACCGACCGCAATGTCGGCGGCAAAAAATCGCTCAAGGATATCAACTGTCCTGCGTTCAGTGATGGTGTCGAGACGGATCTTTCTATCCAGTTGTTTTGGGGCGGAACTGATCGTCCAGAGCGTGAGCGCGTCTCGCTCGATCAACTCGCATAAACCATGGATGATCGCTTCCTGGTGGTTATTTCCCGACGAAAGACCGTTCGAGGAGGAAACAAAGCCGCTTCCTGCGGGCGCGCCTGGCGCATAATCGGTGTGGACCACCTCGAAGGGAGACCATTTTTCACGGTTGGTGAAAAGGTCGATCCCTTCTACCCACAAAATGCGCCGGTGGCTGTCAATTTCTGCATCGTGGTAGCGGGGTAGCCGTGAAATATCGAGCGCCCGTTCATACATTTCTTCGTAACTCGCGAGCAGCAGCGGCCGCCGGATATTTTCCGCGTGATAGCTTTCAATCGACTCCATTACTGCGGAGGCGCGGGCGGCGTCCTGAGTGCATCCCTTGCCTTGGGCAACGGAAAGCGAGCGCGCATTCGGCCTGTAAGCAGCGAAGACAGGAATTCCGACCTTGTCGAGACCGGTGATATTCGCAAGGCGCGTCAGACCGAACAGGGGAAACAGTTTAGACATCCGCTCTACCGTTTCGCGCGGCGAACAGGCGCGGCGCGTGCCGTCAAAGTTAATTTTTACAGTGCACGCGTGCTCGAGGCTGGCGATAAGCGGCTGCATCCAGAATTGTCCCTGAAGAAAATGCCGCCCCCGGGTTTTACGGGGGCGGCCCATTATTTTTCTTTATGGCAGCTCAAACATGGAGCCTGCGCTTTCCTGCTCTGGAGAGCTTCTAAGGATCGGCCCCGTGCGGCTCGAGGCAAGCGGGGCAGGCCTTTCACTGATCGCTTCGAGACCTTGATCATCCAGCCGATAGCGTCTTCCGTCAGCACCCGTAAGTATGGTCATTTGATACTCCCTTTTAAGTTACCCACAGGATCATTATCCCATCAATATGTTAAAAAGAATTGAAGCTATGTGACGTGCGGCACACAACTGTGTGCTTTCCAAGCTATTGGATTGACTATGCTTTCTATTGTTCAAAAAAACGCGTCTTAAAAGGGGCGTGAATTGCTTCGACATCGTGATGCACGTCACAGATTTTAGACGGCAGAGGGGGCAAAAAGGAGCGATGAAGCAGGGAGCCTGCATGGAACGCACAGACCAACAAGAAAGCGAGTCGGAGGTACGCCTCGCGCGAAAAATGGTTGCCAATATTTTGTGGCGATCATCGGCCCGATGCCTGCGTCAGGAGGATGGATGGTCGCTGGTATCGCTGGAACATCTTTACTTGGAGTTCACAAGCACCTATCCCGATGGCGGTCGGCGTATTTTCGAAACCGGCATCACCGAACTCACGCGGCTCGGCAAAGTAGACCTCACTCATAAGGACGGAATACGCGTCGATTTTACGACTCTCGAGTAAATGTAGTCGTCTCTAAAATGGACGACCACCGGCGCTCCTTGACGAATTTCGCAAAACTGGTCGAAGTGTTTGACCGGTAC
>JAQSWE010000151.1 GCA_029266795.1 Alphaproteobacteria bacterium
TGGTGCAGGCGGGCTTCCGCGCAGCCGTTGCGCCGCTCGGTACTGCACTTACGGAAACACAAATCGAGGAATTGTGGAAGGTAATGCCCGAAGGCAAGCGCCATCCTGTGCTTTGCTTCGATGGCGACACCGCAGGTCAGCGCGCGGCGGGACGGTCGCTGGAGCGTGTACTTCCCATTTTGAAACCCGATTATTCTGTTAAATTTGCCTTCCTGCCGCCCGAGCACGACCCGGACAGCCTCATCAAGGACGAGGGTGTGCCGGCGATGCAGAAGGTGCTCGACCAGTCCATCGGCCTTTTCGATATGATGTGGCTGGAGGAGTCAAAAGACCGCAATTTCTCCCAGCCCGAGGCCAAGGCAGGTTTCCGGTCCGCGCTTGAGAAACGCGCGCGCCAGATCGCGGATATGTCGGTGCAGGAATTCTTTATTCATGAAATAGGTCAAAAGGTTAGTGAAGTTTTCTTTAGTAAAAGTTCACGCGGCGAACAGTCGCGCCCGCAGATGCAGACCGGCTTTTTCAAGGGCAAAAAACTGCCCCCCGGCGCACATACGCCGTACCGCCCCTTGAACATCAAAGCGAAGCCCGTACGCACCGCCAAACTGCTGCGGGAAAAGGCGCTGCTCGCCTGCATGATCAATTATCCCGAGCTGTTCGAAGAGTTCGGGGAGCAGTTCGGCATGGTCAATATCCCCCATGAGGGCTATGACCAGCTGCGCCAAACGCTCACCGCGTTTTTGGCCGGTTGGCAGGACAGTGAAGAAAATACGGGGATATACCTTGACTATCAGGCAGTTAAGAAACATCTTAATGAGCTGGGGCACGGCGAGATTCTCGATGCTTTATTCGATAATTCTCTGTATGTATATGCAGGTTTTGCCAAACCCGGACAGTCGCTTGATGTAGTCCGTCAGGGATGGCTGGAGGCGTACACGCGCGGTCAGGATAAGGACCGCTGGAAAGAGGCGTAATACCGAATGGTTGCAAAAGCAAACGAAGATCAGGAAACCGAAGGCGCGGAAGAAGCGGACGACAGTCTCGCCCAGGGCGCGCTTGCGAAAGCCGTCAAGAAGATCGTCGCCAAGGGTAAAGAGCGCGGCTATGTCACTTATGATGAAGTGAACAAGCTGCTGCCGCCTGGCGAATACACGTCTGATCAGATCGATGAAACGATGTCGATGCTGTCCGATATCGGCATCAACCTCGTCGAGGAAGAACCCGACGGCGAGGAAGCCGAGGCGAAACCCGCATCCGAAGACGGCGAAGAAGCCGCGGGCAATCTGGCGGAAACCGACCTCGGTCGCACTGACGACCCCGTGCGCATGTACTTGCGCGAAATGGGTTCTGTCGAGCTGCTGTCCCGCGAAGGCGAGATTGCGATTGCGAAGCGCATCGAAGCCGGCCGCGACATGATGATTGGCGGCATCTGCGAAAGTCCGCTGACGATTCAAGCTATTATGACGTGGCACAAGGCGCTGGAAAACGGCGAGATGCTGTTGCGCGACATTATCGACCTTGAAGCCACCTATACCGAAGGCGAGCCGCCCGCTGAATCCGCCGCGCCCGCATCCGGCGACGACGCGGGCATCAGTGCGAAGGCGAAAGCTATTCAGGCCGCCGTTGCCGAGAAGCTCGAGAAAAAAGAAAAAGAACGCCTGAAGGAAGAAGAAGCCCGCAAGAAGGCGAAAGCCAAGAAAGCCGCAGCTGCAGGCGAAGACGATATCATTATCGACGACGAAGAACCGAAACCGGTTTACGACGAAGCCGAAGACGAGAGCAGCCTGTCGCTCGCCGCGATGGAAGAGGAATTGAAGCCGCAGATCATCGAGAAGTTCAAGATGATCACCAAGGCGCACAAGAAACTCGCCAAGGTGCTGGAAGATCGTCGTGAGGCATTAGAAAAGACCAAGGAAATTCCGAAACGCCTCAATGAGAGCTATCGCCGCTGCAAGGCGGAGCTGGTCGAGCTGATGCAGTCGGTACGCCTGAACGTCTATCGTTCCGAGCAGCTGATCGAACAGCTGTACAACATGAACCGCAAAACGCTCGGCCTCGAAGGCCAGATCATGCGCCATGCGGTCGCTTGCGGCGTTGGCCGTGAAGACTTCCTCGAGAAATGGGCGGGCAACGAAAACAACCCGCGCTGGTTCACGAATGTCGCGAAGCTGCCCGGCAAAGGCTGGAAGAAATTCGGCGAGAAGCATAAAGACGACGTGAAAAACCTGCGCGAAGACATCGAGAAAATCGCGCTGTCGTCGGGCCTGCCGCTGCTTGAATTCAAACGCATCGTCCATACGATCCAAAAGGGCGAACGCGAAGCCGGCAAAGCGAAGAAAGAAATGGTCGAGGCCAACCTGCGCCTCGTGATTTCCATCGCCAAGAAATACACCAACCGCGGCCTGCAATTCCTCGACCTCATTCAGGAAGGCAACATCGGCCTGATGAAGGCGGTTGATAAATTTGAATATCGACGCGGCTACAAATTCTCGACCTACGCGACCTGGTGGATACGTCAGGCGATCACGCGTTCGATCGCCGACCAGGCGCGTACCATCCGCATTCCCGTGCATATGATCGAAACGATCAACAAACTGGTGCGCACCAGCCGCCAGATGATGCACGAAATCGGCCGCGAGCC
Organism: Alphaproteobacteria bacterium; assembly: GCA_029266795.1. Lineage (GTDB taxonomy): Bacteria > Pseudomonadota > Alphaproteobacteria > Micavibrionales > UBA2020 > JAPWJZ01. The sequence goes on from JAQSWE010000151.1 coordinate 2,639, forward strand.
GACGCCGGAAGAGCTTGCCGAACGCCTCGGCATGCCTTTGGACAAAGTCCGCAAGGTGATGAAAATCTCGAAAGAGCCCGTCTCGCTCGAAACCCCAGTGGGTGACGAAGAAGACAGCCAGCTCGGCGATTTCATCGAGGACAAGAACGTGATCCTGCCGGTGGAAGCCGCTATCCACGCCAACCTGCGCGAGACGACCACGCGCGTGCTGGCGACGCTGACGCCGCGCGAGGAACGCGTCCTGCGCATGCGCTTCGGCATCGGGATGAACACGGACCACACGCTGGAGGAAGTCGGCCAGCAGTTCTCCGTCACGCGCGAGCGTATCCGCCAGATCGAGGCGAAGGCGCTCCGCAAGCTGAAACACCCCAGCCGCTCACGCCAGCTCAGAAGCTTCCTCGACACCTAGTCCCGAGGTTGCTGCCATGAAGCAGTCGTTTGCAGAAGCATGGCGCGATTACCGGGCCTTGCTGCTGTTTGGGCTTGCTTACGTCATTATCTGCTGCGCGCAAATCCTGCATTTCGGTTTATCTCCATCCGGCATGTTCGGCTGGATCTGGCTGGCGATCCGGCATGTGCTGGGCCTATCGGTCTTATTCCTCGCGCTCGTCATGATCGGCGGATTTTTGCGGGAGGTAAAACGGTCGCCGGGTCGTGAGATACCGGCCTATAAGGAATGGGTGAAACAGTATTTCAACGGCCCCGTTTTTGCGGGGGCTTGCCTTGGCTTCCTTGCCTGTTTTGAATCACTGTTCTTCATCATGCAAAAGGCGACGATCCGTTTCGCCAATCCGTATAGCTGGGATCCGTTTTTTGCGGATATCGACAAGGCGCTGCATTTCGGGCGGCATCCCTATGAATGGCTGCAGATGGCTTTCGGCGATCGCGGGATGGATACAGTCCTGCAGTTGTTTTATGTCGGCTGGTTCTTCTTCATGTATATCGCGCTGGGCTACGCATTGTTCTGCGAGCGTGAGCGCGCGCGGCGGTTGCGCTTTGTTTCCTGTTATGTCCTCGGCTGGTGCCTCCTAGGCGGATTTGTTGCCACGTATTTTTCGTCGGCGGGGCCGATTTTCTATCATGACCTCTATCCGCAACTGCCGAATATTTATAAACCATTGTCCGACTATTTTGCGCGTCACCGCGACGAAGTGGGCGGGTTTTATTTCCTCTACGACAATCTGCTGCTCTGGTACCGGCACAAGGCGCAACTGGTGCCCAACGCGCCCTCGGCGATGCCCAGCCTGCATGCGGCTACAAGTACATTGATCGTGCTGTATGCATGGGGCATTCATCGGGCGGTCTTCGCGGTGGCACTGTTCTGCGGTATTGGCATCGTTATCAGTTCCATCTATTTCGGCTTCCATTACGCGGTCGACAGCTATTTCTCCATCGCCGCTATGTCGTTGATGTGGTGGCTGGCCGGAAAATACGCAAAAAAGCGGGTGGCTGCATGAGCGTCGCGTGGCAATACGCGCTGCGCTGCCACCGCCCGCTGCTAGTTGCGGCAGGGATTTACTGTGTGGCTGTGCTGGCAGAAGCGGTTTATGCCGGCGCGCAAATGGCGGATTTTGCGACGCTGCTGCGTTACCTGATATTGTCGTTTTCCGCAGCCGCTGTTTTCGTCGTCGGTATGTATGCAGGCGCCTGCGCTGCGTTCCTGCTGACCGCGCCGAAAGAGCAAGCGCTGCATCGCCTTGATTCTGCGGCCAGAAAAGACGTGGCGGGCGAGCGTTTCGCTTGGGCTTGTTTGGGTTTTGTAATTGTCGCCACGGGTAATTTCTTCCTGCTGTCGAAATCGCTGATCGCAACCATCAACCCGTTTCCCCGCATGCGATGGGACATCGATTTCGCAGCATGGGACAAGGTGCTTCATTTCGGCATGTATCCGCATCAATACATCATTCCTGTGATAAACCGGTTTAACCTCGGCCTGTTCCTTGATCGTGCCTATTACGGCTGGCTGGTCGTGATGACGCTAGTCGCGTGGTTTTGCCTTTTCGCCGATACGCGCATCCACCGCCGCCTGCGTTTCCTGTGGGTTTATTTCCTGTCATGGGCGTTGCTCGGCACGCTGGCGGCAACCGTTTTCAGTTCGGCGGGTCCGGTATTTTTTGCCGCTTTTTTTAAGGTTGCGGGCAATCCCTATGAATTCATCACCGTGAACATGAAGGGGCTGCATAACAACACGGCCCTGTTTGCCGACACCGCGCGACGCCTGCTGCTGCGCTGGCATAACAACACCACGCTATTCGATCCCAACACCATTTCGGCGATGCCGAGCATGCATATTGCCATGTGCTGGCTGTTTGTCCTTTACGCGCGCGAATTCGGAAAAATTCAGTTTGTCGCCGCGCTTGCCTTCTGCGCGATGATTTTTATGGGCGCGGTCTATTTCGGTTTCCATTATGCGATTGACGGCTATGTTTCCATCGCGGCGGTGAGCCTGCTATGGTGGTGTATGGGAAAATATCTCGACCGTCATTACCCGCGCCAATTGGAACTGGGGGCAGGGACATGACCGCAACGCCGTGGAAAGACGCGTTTCGCGATCATCGCATGGCACTGGCTGTATCCGCCGTCTATGCGCTGGCGGTACTCGCCGAGGCGTTCTACTGCCGCGTCCCGCTGTCGAACCTGATGCATATCTTCGGCTATGTATTCATGTCGGTGATGATCTTTATTACTTTCGCGGCCGGTATGTATATTTTTGCCTTCCTGCAATTCTTCATGGCGGGAGATGGCGCGAAAGGTTTCCTGCACCGCTGGAAAACGGCGTCCGGCCAGCTGGATATCGTGACGCGGTCGTATCTTGAAGGCAGACGCTGGGCCTATGCCTGCATGGCATTTCTGGCAATGTCGGCGGATAATTTTTTCTTCGTCAGCAAATCGCTCATCAATGCCGTCAATCCCTATGTAGAGGCAGGATGGGACCCCGTCTTCGCCGCTTGGGACAAACTCTTGCATTTCGGCTTCTATCCGCACGAATTCATCATCACTGCTACAAACATGATCGGGGCAGGGCGCATTCTGGACGCAGCCTATGCGCTCTGGCTGCTGGTGATGTTTTTTGTGACTGGCTACACAATGTTTGTTGATACCGACCTGTTCCGCCGGTTACGTTTTTTGTGGACATATCTTTTGTCGTGGATCGTGCTGGGCACGATTGGCGCGACGGCCTTCAGCTCAGTCGGCCCCTTGTTCTATCACGATTTCTATCCGCAACTGCCCGATATCTACGCGCCGATCACGAAGAATATGGACGAGTTGAACAGCACAGGTTTCCTGTTCGCCGCCAAGACGCGACAGATGCTGCTGGGCTGGGCGCATAACGACCGTATTTTCGATCCGAATGCTATGTCGGCCATGCCCAGCATGCATCTGGCTGTATCGTGGATCATGGTGCTGTATGCGCGGGCGCTTGGCAGAACACCGTTCCTTCTTGCAGCGTCCTTTTTCGTTCTGATGTATCTGGGTTCCGTTTATCTTGGCTTTCATTACGCGATCGACGCCTATGTGTCGGTCGCCGTGACGAGCCTGATCTGGTGGATTGCCGGCAAATGCCTGTCGCGCCACAAGGGGCAACAGCTGGATGGTGCCGCATGACGCAAGACCGTTTCACAAATGCCTGGCGCGAATACAAGCCGCTATACATCGTCGCCGGCATCTATGTGCTGGCAATTCTTGCCGAAACGGTGATTTACGCCGTACCATTTGATCAGTTCATGCGCGTGGGCTGGGCCATGCTGCTCGTCACATTCAAATGCCTTTTGCTGCTGGCGGCCATGTCGGCATGGGTTTTCCTGCATCGTTTTTTTACGGCGAAAGGGGATTTCGAGGCACGGGGTGACAATGCAAAGGAACATTTCGCCGTCACCCTACGCGCCTATGCCGAGGGTGAATTATTCGCTT
>JAQSWE010000002.1 GCA_029266795.1 Alphaproteobacteria bacterium
CGGCTGGCACGCGCGATGCCTATGAATGGACGGCGGCAAACGGCAAACCGCCGTCCTTGCGCGACCCGACGCCATTTTTGAAAGCGGCCAAGCCATGACGCGCGAATTTATCAAGGCTGGAAACATCGTTTTGCGTCTCGCCGATATTGAACGCATCGATATTGCAGACATTGAGCAGGGCCGTATGACGGTGTTTCACGATGGCGGCAAGCCGCTGGTGGCGCATGATTTCGATGCCTTTGAAATTCTGATGCTGCTGCATCCCGCCGCGATGGAAGGACGGCGGCTACGCTGGGCGAAACATGCCTGGGCCTTTCACAATCTTGTCGCGCATCCGGTGATGCAGCTGATGGTCTGGATTGGTTTCAAAAAACAGGCCATCTGGCTCCATGACGTAACGGTGCCAAAACCGCGCGGCGTCAGAGTTTAACCTATTAGCCGACCGGAAAATCGCCGTATTTGCCGGTTATCAACACCAGTTGACGCGCGCCAACGGGGTGGAACAATTTTCTTAATTTATCGTCCTTAATCGTCATGCCTTCTTGCGCGTCCTTCAACTGTGCCAGTGTGTCGGCGGTGACGGGGCAAATGCTGTGCGGCTGCCACGGGGCGGTATGGCCGGGGTCGAGCTGCGCGAGGTAGAGCGGACTGGCCGCGCGTTCGTCATTGATATGCTGCACGAGCATTTCTTTCAGCAGTTTGCGCAAATGCACGAAACCGCCGTCAGTGCTGAACAGCTTGGCAAAGGTGGGAAAGGTCGATTTGAACTTCACGCTGCCCTTGTAGGTGCGTAGCCATTGGGAAAATTTGCAGTCGATGGCATCCATCGCATCCAGTGCATGACGTGTACGGGAAAGTTTTTCCCCCGCTTCCGGTGAAGCGTTGTTCAGTACATCCTGCCATGGAGTGAAGTTCTGCGGATTGTCGATATCACCGGCGGCCAATGCCAATAACTGCTGCGGCAATTTCTTTTCAAACGATACATAGGCGGCGTTTTTAAGGCGGTCACGACCGAAGTAATGCGAACTGTTGCGGATAATGATGGTGACGGGGGCATCGGCGGATAAGTCCGAAAATAGCATATAGGCGCGCCGCTGTTCGATATGCCAGTTGTCGTCCGTCCATGTGAAGCCGGTGCCGAGTTCGTCTCACTGCGGGTTTGATTTCGGCAGCGACGCGTCGCGGATATCGCTTGCCCGCGTCTGGCGCGTAAAGCCGGCGCGCTCGACCAGGGACGGGCCGGCCGCGAAGCTTTGCGTCGTGAAACGCTTGGCCGGAAATGAAAAGCCGTATTGCCCGATGCGGCCCGAGATTTTTGCCAGCGCGTCAACTTGCTTTTCATTCAGTGCCGCGACCTGCGCACCAAACACGGCGTTCAACATGTCGCACTTTTGATCTGGCGAAAGGCCTGTTGTTCCCATCAGCGCAAAGGCTTCCGCCTGCCATGCTGATTTATCCCGCATCCCATTCATAACGAGTTTGTGCGCGCTGGCGCTATCGTTGTCGATGATGATGCGCGGCGTCACCATGCTGACGGATTTGATAAGGTCGGCATCGCCCGCGACGGCCTGCAGCGCGCTGTCGATATCTTCCCCCTGATAAACCGTTTTGGTGGGTGTGGGGCGGTAAGGTATCTTTTCGCGGAACGCATTGTTTTCGCGCTCCTCGATATAGAAATTGCGCACCGCCGCCAGCGTATCGGGATCAATCGTCTCGAGAAAAGCGGGGTCGAGATCGCCCTGCTGGGCCATGATGTAATGGTCGAGCGCGTCAAGGTGGTTGGCCTGCACCTCGAACCTTCCACAATCGCAATCCACTTCGCGGCTTTTGCGCACAGCGATCTGCGGCACGTCTAGATATTCGCAGATAGCGAGTATTTGCGTTTTATATAGATGCTCGATGGGCTGCAGGCTGGGGTTGCGCGACAGCAGCGTATAGGTGCCGAGCACCGCTTCCGTGCGGTTGCGCGTACCGGCGACCAGCCGGTAATTGCCGAGCATGCCGTGGTTGAGGGCCGTGTCGCTAATCGCGCGGCTGAAAATATTGCCCCACCGCTTGTTGTCGTCGCTGAATTCGATCGTGTCATCCAGCACATAACTGGCATCGGGCGCGACTTGCCGCAACCATGGCATGATCTGGCGCGCGAACCAGTCCTTGCCGTCTCCGGCGGTGCAGGCAATCGTTCCCTCGGCGCTTTTTTGCAGGCTGCCCGGATGGGCGAAGTTAACGGCCATCACGGCTTGGGGTTTCCCCAGTTCCTTGAAGGCGGCGTAAGCGGCAAGAAACACCACCAGCGAATCCGTCCCGCTGACGCCCACGATGATGCCGGGCATTTTGTCCTTCACGGCGCGGTTCTTGATCCAGCTCACGAGCCGCTGGAAGGTTTCGCCCGGGTTGATCTTGCGCGGTTGGAGCATGACGCCTTACTTATCCAATATCGGCGCCAGCCATTTTTCGGCTTCCTTCAGCGGCAGCCCGCTGCGGCGCACGTAATCCTCCAGCTGGTCGCGGCCGATATTGTTGACGCCAAGGTAATAGCTGTCGGGGTGGGAAAAATACCAGCCGCTGACCGACGATGCCGGCCACATGGCAAGGCTTTCGGTCAGGATGATGCCGGTGTTTTCCTTCACGTCCAGCAGTTCCCAGATCAGCGTTTTCTGAGTATGATCGGGGCAGGCGGGATAGCCGGGGGCGGGACGGATGCCGCGATATTTTTCCTCGATCATCGCATCCACATCGAGCGTTTCGTCTTTCGCATAGCCCCAATAGTTTCGGCGTACTTCCGCATGCATGTATTCCGCGAAGGCTTCCGCGAAGCGGTCGGCGACGGCCTTTGCCATCATGCTGCTATAGGGGTCGTTCTTCTCCTCGAATTCCTTCACGATTTCTTCGAGGCCATCGCCCGCCGTAACGGCGAAGACGCCGAGCCAGTCGCGCTTGCCGCTGTCGACAGGCGCGATGAAGTCGGAGAGGCAATAATGTGCCTTGCCGTCTTTTTTCTTGACCTGTTGGCGCAGGCCGATCATGCGGTCCTGTTCTTTTGTGCGCGTTTCGTCGGTATAGATGATGATATCCTCGCCCGTGCTGGCCGCGGGCAGCAGACCGATGACGCCGCGGGGGCGCACGCGGCCGTCCTTGATGAAGAACTCGATCATCTTCTGCGCATCGTCGAAAATCTTGCGGGCTTCCTCGCCGCGCGCCTCGTCGTCGAAAATCTGGGGATATTTCATCAGCATCCCCCAGGTGTAGAAGAACGGCGACCAGTCGACATAAGGTCGCAGCGTGTCGAAAGTGACGTCATTGAATATATGCACGCCGGGTTTCGCGGGAACCGGCGGCGTATAGGACGCCCAGTCAGGCTTGAATTTGTTTTTCTGCGCCTCGGCGAAGGGGATGATTTCCTTGTTCGGCGACTTGTTCAGGAAGCGCTCGTGGATCTGCTTGTATTTTTTCGTGACTTCCGCGAGATAGGCGGTGCGCAGCGTGGCATTCATCAGGTTGTTCATCACGCCGACCGCGCGGGAGGCATCGGGCACATAGACGACCGGATGCTTGTAATGCGGAGCGATTTTCACGGCCGTATGCATCTCCGACGTCGTCGCGCCGCCGATCAGCAGCGGAATGGTGAAGCCCTGCCGCTGCATTTCCTCCGCCACATGCGCCATTTCCTCAAGCGAGGGGGTAATGAGGCCGGAGAGGCCGATGATATCCACCTGCTGCTCGCGCGCCGTCTGCAGGATTTTCTCGCTCGGCACCATGACGCCGAGGTCGATCACTTCATAACCATTGCATTGCAGGACGATGCCGACGATGTTCTTGCCGATGTCATGCACGTCGCCCTTGACGGTCGCGAGCAGGATTTTACCGGCGCTTTTCGCCTTCGCATCCTTCTCCGCCTCCATGAAGGGCAGCAGGTAAGCGACCGACTGTTTCATCACGCGGGCGGACTTCACGACCTGCGGCAGGAACATCTTCCCGTCGCCGAACAGGTCGCCCACGATATTCATGCCCGCCATCAGCGGGCCTTCGATCACTTCCAGCGAACGCTTGCATTTGCGGCGCGCTTCCTCGGTATCCTGCTCGATATACTCGGTGATGCCTTTGACGAGCGCATGTTCGAGGCGTTTCTCGACCGGGTATTTGCGCCATTCCTTTTCTTCCTCAGGCGCCTTCTCGCCGCTGCCCTTGTATTTCTCGGCAAGGTTGAGCAGGTTTTCGGTGCCTTCGGGGCGGCGGTTGAGGATGACGTCCTCGACCGCGTCGCGCAGTTCCAGCGGAATGTCTTCATAAATCGCCAGCTGCGAGGCGTTCACGATGCCCATATCCATGCCGGCCTTGGTGGCATGGTAGAGGAATACGGCATGGATCGCTTCGCGCACCGGGTTATTGCCACGGAACGAAAACGATACGTTGGATACGCCGCCGCTGATCGGCGCATGGGGCAGGGATGCCTTGATCGCCTTCGTCGCTTCGATGAAGTCAACGCCGTAATTATTGTGTTCCTCGATACCCGTCGCGACCGCGAAAATGTTCGGGTCGAAAATAATGTCTTCGGGCGGGAAGCCAGCTTTTTGCGTCAGGATGTTGTAGGCGCGGGTGCAGATTTCGATCTTGCGGGCGGCGGTATCGGCCTGTCCTTTTTCATCGAAGGCCATCACGATGACGGCGGCGCCGTAGACTCGCGCCAGATGCGCGTGTTTCAGGAATTCTTCTTCGCCTTCCTTGAGGCTGATGGAATTGATAATGCATTTGCCTTGCACGCATTTCAGGCCTTCCTCGATCACTTCCCATTTGGAGGAATCGACCATGACCGGCACGCGCGCGACATCTGGCTCCGATACCACGTTGTTGAGGAAGGTCTTCATGGCAAGCTTGGAATCCAGCATGCCTTCGTCCATGTTGACGTCGATCATCTGCGCGCCGTTTTCGACCTGGTCGCGGGCGACGCTGACGGCTTCCGCGTAATTGCCCGCCTTGATGAGGTTCTTGAACTTGATCGATCCGGTGACGTTCGTGCGCTCGCCCACGTTGACGAACAGGCTGTTGTCGTTGACCTCCAGCGGCTCCAGCCCCGACAGGCGCAGCGCCTTGGGGATGTCGGGTATGCTGCGCGGTTGCAGGTTCGCAACGGACTGCGCCAGCTTGCGGATATGCGCGGGCGTCGTGCCGCAGCAGCCGCCGCAGATGTTCAGGAAGCCGGAATGCGCCCATTCTCCCATCTCGCCCGCCACCTGTTCCGGCGTTTCGTCATAGCCGCCGAAAGCGTTCGGCAGGCCGGCATTGGGGTAAGTGCAGACATGCGTATCGGCAATCTTCGACAGAGTCTGCACATATTGCCGCATTTCCTTCGGCCCGAGCGCGCAGTTCAGCCCGATGGAAATCGGGTTGGCATGGCGTACGGAATTCCAGAAGGCTTCCGTCGTCTGGCCCGACAGGGTGCGGCCCGAGGCATCGGTGATCGTGCCTGAAATCATCACGGGCAGCCGGGTTTTCTTGTCGGTGAAATATTTTTCTGCGGCGAAGATCGCGGCCTTCGCGTTCAGCGTGTCGAAAATCGTCTCGATCAGCAGGATGTCCGCACCGCCAGCGACCTGTCCGTCGATCGCCTCGTAATAGGAATCCGCCAGCTGGTCGAAGGTGATGTTGCGGAAGCCGGGGTCGTTCACATCGGGCGACATCGATGCCGTGCGGTTTGTGGGGCCGATGGCACCCGCCACGAAGCGCGGCTTTTCGGGCGTGCTGAAACGGTCGGCGGCGCGGCGCGCGATTTCGGCGGAGGCGCGGTTGAGCTCGAACGCGAGCGATTCCATGCCGTAATCGGCCATGGCGATGCTGGTGGAGCTGAATGTGTTCGTTGAAACGATATCCGCGCCCGCTTCCAGATAATCGGCATGGATGCTTTCGATGATCGCGGGCTGCGTGATGCTCAGCAGGTCGTTGTTGCCCTTCAGCGGCTTTTCCCATTTGGCGAATTTCGTGCCGCGGTAATCGTCTTCCTGCAGCTTGTGCGTCTGGATCATCGTGCCCATGGCGCCGTCCAGCACGAGGATGCGTTTTTTGAGCGCGGCCTGCAGCTCGTCACGTTTGCTCATCTGGGACACCCTCTTTCTTTCATTCTGGCAACAGCTTGCTTTTAACAGATTGAAATGAAGAGGGAAAAGTAAAATAATATAACGGACGGCAAAATTGCCCATAATTATCACAGCCGGCGTTAAAAATGACACGTGCAGAGCAGCTTGCGAAGAAACTGAAGACGCCGAAGCAGGTGCAGGAATATCTGCGCGACCTGCCCTATAACCGCGAGAAGAAGGGCGAAACGCTGGCCTCCGCCGAAACGGCGCTGAAGCGCGGGCGGCTGCATTGCTTCGAGGCGGCGTTTGCGGCGGCGGCGATTCTGGAGCAGCACGGCTATCCGCCGCTCGTCATGAGCCTCGAGAGCAAGGACAATCTTGACCATGTGATTTACGTGTTCAAGCAGAAGGGCCGCTGGGGATCGATCGCCCTGTCACGCGACGACGGACTGCATGGCCGCCCGCCGCGCTATCGCAGCCCGCGCGAACTGGCATGGAGTTATTACGATCCCTATGTCGACAAATCGGGGAAAATCACAGGGTATCAGGTCGCGCATCTGGACGACACCGGCACCGACTGGCGCGCGAGCAAGCGCAACGTCTGGAAGGCCGAAAAATACCTCATCAAGCTGAAGCACAACAAGCTGAAATCCTCGCTGGCGCGCTATAAAAAACTGCTGAAAAATTACCTCGCGCATGGACCTATCCCGCGCCACAGGCATTGGTGGTAGAGTTTATAAAGGAGATTTATACATGCCCAATACCGTAAAACTGCACCGTGTCTTCGCGACCACGCCGGAAAAATTGTACCGCGCCTTTCTCGATCCCGATGCGATGGCGAAATGGCTGCCGCCGAACGGCTTTACCTGCAAGGTGCATCATGCTGACGCGAAAGTGGGCGGCACATACCGCATGTCCTTCACGAATTTCACCACCAACAAGGCGCATGCCTTCGGCGGCGAATACAAGGAATTGGTGCCGAACAAGCGCTTGCGCTACACCGACAAATTCGAAGACCCGAACCTGCCCGGTGTGATCGAGGTCACGATTGACATGAAACAGGTATCCGTCGGCACAGAAATAAATATCCTGCAGGCAGGCATACCCGATGTTATCCCGCTGGAGGGCTGCTATCTCGGCTGGCAGGAATCCCTTGCCAACCTCGCCAAACTGGTGGAGCCCCATATCCCAGATGACGGGCTGCCGGAATAACTGCCGAAAGAATAAAAAACCCCGCCATTTGCGGGGTTTTTTATTGCTTGTCTGGCAGGCAATTCATTTTTCGCGAAATAAAACGGCTCCAATGGCTGCGAAATCTTGCCATTCCAAAACAAATTCTGTAAAAATAAGCCAGATTGCTGCGCTGCCGCAAAATGATTCCCGGGTTACGGATGAGGATCTGCGTTTGACCAGAACGATGATGCGATTTATCACGACGCCGCGACAGATGCCGGACAAGCGTTCGGCGGATCAGCGCCGCCGCGATTTTGATTCCATCTATGACGGCTTCGATGCCGAAAAGACAGGTACGCAGGCCAGCCGCTGTTCGCAATGCGGCGTGCCGTTCTGCCAGGTCTATTGCCCGCTGTCGAACAACATCCCCGACTGGCTGCGCCTGACCGCCGAGGACCGGCTGCAGGAAGCCTATCAAATGGCGGCAGCGACCAACACCTTCCCCGAAATCTGCGGGAGCATCTGCCCGCAGGACAGATTGTGCGAAGGCAACTGCGTGATCGAGCAGGCCGGCCACGGCACCGTCACAATCGGCGCGGTGGAAAAATACGTGACCGAAAAGGCGTTTGACGAAGGCTGGGTCAAGCCGCGCCTGCCGAAGCAGGAATTGGCGCAATCGGTCGGCATCATCGGTGCTGGACCGGGCGGCCTTGCGGCGGCGGAGATGCTGCGTTCCATGGGCTATCAGGTGACGGTCTATGACCGTTATGACCGACCGGGCGGGTTGCTGATCTACGGCATCCCCAATTTCAAGCTGGAAAAATACGTCGTGGCGCGCCGCATCGAATTGCTGGAGGCGCAGGGCGTTAAATTTAAAACGAATGTGGATATCGGGGGTGGGACGCGTTTCGACAGCATCCGCGCCGCGCATGACTCTATCCTGATCGCAACAGGCGTTTACAAGGCGCGGGAACTGGCATTGCCGGGTGCCGGGCTGGATAACGTCGTGCCAGCGCTCGATTACCTGATCGCCGCCAATCGCACCGGTCTCGGCGACAAGGTGGAGGATTTCGAAAACGGCCGGCTGAATGCGAACGGAAAGAAAGTCGTGGTCATTGGCGGCGGCGATACCGCGATGGATTGCGTGCGCACCGCCGTGCGGCAGGGCGCGACATCGGTCAAGTGCATGTACCGCCGCGACCGCGATAACATGCCGGGTTCCGTCCGCGAAGTGCAAAATGCGGAAGAGGAAAACGTCGAATTCGTCTGGCTGTCCGCGCCGCTTGCGCTCCATGGCAGCGCGCCTGGTCCCGTAACAGGCATCCGCGCGCAGCAGATGTATCTGGGCCTGCCGGACGCTTCGGGCCGCCGCACGCCGCAGGCGCAGGAAAACGCAAACTTTGATATGGATGCCGATCTCGTCATCAAGGCGCTGGGCTTCGAGGCAGAGGATATCCCCGCCCTGTTCGGCGTGCCCGAACTGGCCGTGACCGCCTCCGGCACGCTGGCCGTCGATGACGGCACGCTCATGACAGCGCTCGATGGCGTTTTTGCGGCGGGCGATATCGTGCGCGGCGCGTCGCTGGTCGTCTGGGCGATCAAGGACGGGCGGCACGCGGCGCTCGCCATGCACAGCTACATGGAAGACGCCGGACGCGGCAGGCTCCGCGGAAAGGATGCGTTCTGATGACACAGCAACCGGCATTCGGCCTTTATAATCCCGAAGACGAACATGATGCCTGCGGCGTCGGCTTCGTCGCCGCCATCGACGGCAAGCCGCGCCGCGAAGTGGTGGAAAAAGCCATCGGTGCATTGAAAAAAATCTGGCACCGCGGCGCAGTGGATGCCGACGGCAAGACGGGCGACGGCGCAGGGCTGATGGTGCAGGTACCGCAAGGCTTCTTCAAGTCGCATATCATGCGCATGGGGCACAACTCGGCGGAGGGCATCATCGGCGTGGGCCAGCTGTTCCTGCCGCGCATCAACATGGACGCGCGCGACGACGTGCGCGCAATTGTCGAAACCGAAATCCTTAACCACGGCTATACCATCTACGGCTGGCGGCAGGTGCCGGTCGACATCACCGTGCTAGGCACAAAGGCAAATGCGACCCGCCCCGAGATCGAGCAGATCATCATCGGCAACTGCGGTAAGCCCGAAGACATATTCGAAAAAGACCTCTACCTGATCCGCCGCCGCATCGAGAAAACCGCGCGCGCCGCCCTGATCCGCGATTTCCACATCTGTTCCATGAGCTGCCGGTCCATCGTGTACAAAGGGCTGTTCCTTGCCGAGCAGCTGAGCCCGTTTTATCCGGATTTACTGGATAAGCGCTTTGAATCGAATTTCGCGCTGTTCCACCAGCGTTATTCCACCAACACCTTCCCCAGCTGGCCGCTGGCGCAGCCGTTCCGGATGTTGGCGCATAACGGCGAGATCAACACCCTGCGCGGCAACCTGAACTGGCTGAAGGTGCATGAAACGCGCATGGAGCATCCGGCCTTTGGCGAGGTCATCGAGGATTTGAAACCCGTCGTCGATCACGGCACGTCAGATTCCGGCGCGCTCGACAACGTGTTCGAACTGCTCTGCCGCGTCGGGCGGTCCGCGCCGATGGCGAAAAGCATGCTGATACCGGAAGCAGACCCCGGCGACGATACGCTGCCGCCGCATTACCGCGCCTTTTACAAATACTGCAACACGGTCATGGAGCCGTGGGACGGCCCTGCGGCGCTGGCGATTTACGACGGCCGCTGGATCATGGGCGGCATGGACCGTAACGGGTTGCGTCCCTTCCGCTACACCATCACGAAGGATGGGCTGATCGTCGCCTGCTCCGAAACCGGCATGGTGCGCATCGACGAGCAGAACATCGTCGAGAAAGACCGCATTGGCCCCGGCCAGATGATCGCCGTCGACTTGGTCGAAGGCCGCCTCTACAAAGACCGCGAGCTGAAAGACATGCTGGCTGCCAGCCGCCCGTTCGAGGACTGGGTCGCGCATGGCGTGAAGTTGGAAAACCTCGTCAAGAAAGCGCGCGGCGAAGAACCGGCGGAGTTCGACGAAACCGCGCTGCGCCGCAAGCAGGTCGCCATCGGCCTGACGCTTGAAGACATCGAGCTGATCCTGAAACCCATGGTGACGGACGGCAAGGAAGCCATCGGGTCGATGGGCAACGACACGCCGCTCGCCGTCTTCTCGCAGAATTATCGCGGGCTGCATCATTTCTTCCACCAGAATTTCAGCCAGGTGACGAATCCGCCCATCGATTCACTACGTGAAAAGCGCGTGATGACGCTGCTGACGCGCCTTGGCAACCTCGGCAACATTCTGGATGAAGACAAAAGCCAGTGCCACATGCTCGCGCTGCCCAGCCCTGTGCTGACGAATGGCGAATTCGAGGCGATGACGGGCTACCTCGCCGCCAAGATTACCGAAGTCGATACGACATTCCCCGTGAACGGCGGCGACAATGCGCTGAAAGATGCGCTCGCGCGCATTCGCCATGAAGCGGCGGAGGGCATCTGCAATGGCAAGGGCCATATCGTGTTGACCGACACGGCGCTTGGGCCCGAACGTGCGGCGATACCCGCAATCCTTGCCGCCGGCGCGGTGCATACGCATTTGATCCGGAACGGCTTGCGCAGTTTCGCCTCGCTCAATATCCGCTCCGCCGAATGCGCGGATGTGCATCACTTCGCGGTGCTGATCGGTGTGGGGGCGACGACGGTCAATGCCTGGCTCGTGCAGAATACGGTTGCGGATGGATTGTCGCGCGGGCTCTACGGCAAGCGCGACATGCCCGAATGCATGGAAAATTACCGCAAGGCCATCAATGACGGCTTGCTGAAAATCATGTCCAAGATGGGGATTTCCATCATCAGTTCCTATCGCGGCGGCTGCAATTTCGAGGCGGTCGGCCTGTCGCGCGCGCTGGCGGCGGAATACCTGCCCGGCATCCCCAGCCGCATTTCCGGCATCGGGCTCGACGGCATCCAGCGCAGTGTGCTGGCGCAGCACGAGATCGCCTTCGCCGGCGCGAAGCCCGAGCTTTCCATCGGCGGTTTCTACAGCTTCCGCGACAAGGGCGAGCATCACAGCTGGGAGGGCAAATTGATCCATACGCTGCAGGGCGCGGTCAATACCAACAACTTCCGCACCTTCCAGCGCTATACCGCGATGCTGCATGGCCAGCCGCCGTCGAACCTGCGCGACTTGCTGGATTTCGACAAGCAGCGCGCGCCTGTTGCGCTGCCCGACGTGGAATCCGTCTCGCGCATCCGCCGCCGCTTCGTGACGCCATCGATGTCTCTGGGCGCGCTCAGCCTCGAGGCGCATGGCACGCTGAATGTCGCCATGAACCGCATCGGCGCGAAATCGGCCTCGGGCGAGGGCGGGGAAGACCCCTCGCGCTATACGCCTGACAAGAACGGTGACAACCACAATTCGGCGATTAAACAAATTGCTTCCGGCCGCTTCGGCGTGACGGCGGAATACCTGAACCAGTGCCGAGAGATCGAAATCAAGATCGCGCAGGGCGCAAAACCGGGCGAGGGCGGCCAGCTGCCCGGATTTAAAGTGACGGAAATGATCGCGAAATTCCGGCATTCGACGCCCGGTGTCACGCTCATCAGCCCGCCGCCGCATCATGACATCTATTCCATCGAAGACCTCGCGCAGCTGATTTACGACCTGAAGCAGATCAACCCCGAGGCAAAAGTTGCGGTTAAGCTGGTCGCGCGTGCGGGCATCGGCACGATTGCGGCAGGCGTGGCGAAGGCGAATGCCGACGTCATCCATATCTCCGGCAATGCGGGCGGCACGGGCGCGAGCCCCCAGACCTCAATCAAGTTCGCCGGCGTCCCGTGGGAAATGGGGCTGTCGGAAGTGCACCAAGTGCTGACCATGAACGGGCTGCGCCACCGCGTGACGCTGCGCGCCGATGGCGGCATCAAATCTGGGCGTGACATTATCATTGCAGCCATTCTGGGCGCGGAGGAATACGGCATCGGCACCGCGTCGCTGATCGCCATGGGCTGCCTGATGGTGCGCCAATGCCATTCCAACACCTGCCCCGTCGGTGTCTGCACGCAGGATGCCAAGCTGCGCGAATTCTTCACCGGCACGCCGGAAAAGGTCATCAACCTGTTCACCTTTATCGCCGAAGACGTGCGCGAGCATCTGGCGATGCTGGGCTACCAAAACCTCAACGACATTATCGGCCGCACCGAACTGCTGCACCAGACCAGCCTTGGCGCTGCGCATCTCGATGATCTAGACCTCAACAGCATGCTCGCGCAGGCCAACCCTGACGGCCGCCCCATGACCTGCACGGTCGAGGGCCGCAACGAAGTGCCGGACACGCTGGACAAGGACATCATCCGCGACGCAGGCCCGCTGTTCGAGCGTGGCGAGAAGATGGAGCTGTCCTATCAGGTGCAGAACACGCACCGCGCGGTCGGCACGCGCCTCTCATCGCTTATCACGCGCAAATTCGGGATGCAGCATCTGCAGCCGGGGCATATTACGGTTGCTTTGCATGGTAGCGCCGGACAGTCGCTCGGCGCCTTTGCGGTGCAGGGGCTGAAGCTGGCCGTTTACGGCGACGCCAACGATTATGTCGGCAAGGGATTATCCGGCGGCACGATCACCGTGCGCCCGCCGGTCAATTCGCATTTGCGCAGTTGCGACAACACCATCATCGGCAATACCGTCCTCTATGGCGCAACGGCGGGCAAGCTGTTCGCGGCGGGGCAGGCAGGCGAGCGTTTCGCCGTGCGTAATTCGGGCGCGAAAGTGGTGATCGAGGGCTGCGGATCGAACGGCTGTGAATACATGACGGGCGGCGTCGCCGTCATCCTCGGCGCTGTCGGCCCCAATTTCGGCGCGGGCATGACGGGCGGCATGGCCTATGTCTATGACCCCGACGACCGTTTGAAAAACCGTATTAATGCCGACGGCGTCATCTGCCAGCCGGTCGCGGTCGACCATTATGCCGACGAGCTAAAGGCATTGGTGGAGGAGCATGTACGGGAGACTGAATCCGTCTACGCCGCCGAAATCATGGAAAACTGGGGCATGAGCCTCGGTCATTTCCGGCAGGTGATCCCGAAGGAAATGACGACGCGCCTCGCCATCTCGCCCTTCGTTGCCACGGCAGATATCAAGAAAGCCGGGTAGACTATTCCGTCACTTTCTTGACGTATTCCGATTTCAACCCCATGGGGCCGATGCCGGGGACTTTGCAGTCGATATTGTGGTCACCCTCGACCAGCTTGATGTTTTTTACCTTCGTGCCGACCTTGACGACATCGGATGAATTGCGTGCCTTCAGATCCTTGATGACGGAGACGGTGTCGCCGTCCTGCAATATCGTGCCGTTCGCGTCGCGCACTACCAATGCGCCGCTTTCCGCTTCGCCGGATGCCTCGCCCGATGTCTGCCATTCATGGCCGCATTCGGGGCAGGTGAGCGTGCCGCGGTCTTCATAGGTCAGTTCCGACTGGCATTTGGGGCAGGGGGGCAGCGTGGTCATTTTGCGGTCTTTCTGGTGGTGGACATATGTTCCATGTAGGAAATAATCAGGTCTATTTCATGGTCGCTCAGCGCGTCTTTGTCAAATCCCGGCATTTGCATCCCGTCCCAGTGACGGAGCGATGCGGGGTTGCGGATGTATTTTTTTAAGGCATCGGGCTTGAAATACTCGGTCGGGCTCGCGGGCAGGTTGAGGTCGGGACCGGCGGCGGAGCTGCCCGCGCCGTTCAGCTTGTGGCAGGCCATGCATTGGGTCACAAACAGCGCCTGTCCCGCGCGGATGAGGGCTGCGGCGGGCAGGGCAGGGTCGACAGCGAGTTCTTTCCAGCGCTTCGCGGGTGAATCCGCCGACCGCAGCGCCGCAATCATGAACGGCCATTGCTCACTGCGGATACCGGAGGCGCTGGCGTTCAGCCAGACGATATAGAACGGTCCTGCGCTCGCCTTCTTGCCGGGCAAAGCGGGCCAAGGGGTATCGGGCGGCTCGATCGCCAGAAACGCTTGAGCCGCGCCTGTTTTGTCGTTTAGCAGCAGGTCAGTCGGCAGTTGCGCCACGAAACCGTCATTCGCTACCGCCTCGATCACCGAATCCGGCGGCAGCTTCATGCCTGCCAGCAGGGCGGACAGGGGCAGGGCGCGGTAATGCATGGTTTTTTTATAAGATGGGTCGGCGATGCTGATATCCCGCGTTTTCGGGTCCGCCAGCAATTGCGGCGCCGTCATCACGCGCTTGTCCGTGCCGATGCTAAATGTCAGCGACTCCGCCCCATGTGCGGGAAAGGCCGAAATGAACAACAAAAACAGGGCCGCGATATATTTCATTTTATGATGCAACTTGTGACGGGTTGGGGGTAATATACCGCCAATCCCGCAATAGTCCATGAAAAGGAACAATCGCCATGACCGCTTCCCTTTACGACATCACCCTGAAACGCATCGACGGCAGCGACACATCGCTGCGCGAATTCAGCGGCAAGACCGTGCTTGTGGTCAATGTCGCCTCCAAATGCGGGCTGACCAAGCAGTATGAAGGGCTCGAGAAGCTCTATGCCGATTACAGCGCGAAGGGCCTTGTCGTGGCGGGTTTCCCCGCGAATGATTTTGCGGGGCAGGAACCCGGCACGAATGAAGAGATTCAGGAGTTCTGCAAGACCACCTTCGGCGTCAAATTCCCGATGTTCGCCAAAGTCACCGTGACGGGCGCGGAAAAACACCCGCTGTTCGACGCGCTCACCGCGGCGCAGCCCAAGGCGAAGACGCCCAACACAGGCTCGTTCCGCGACAAGCTGAAGGGCCATGGCCTGACGCCGAACCCCGAGCCGGAACTGCTGTGGAACTTCGAAAAATTCCTTATCAGCCGCGAGGGCGAGGTTGTGGCGCGCTTTTCGCCGGATACCACGCCTGACGACCCTGCACTGGTCGCGGCGATCAAGGAAGAACTGTCGAAGTAAGGCCCGCGATGGCGCTCCATATCATCAAGCTCTCCGTCGGCTCCGAAAGCCTCGAGGATCTCGCCGCATGGCAGAAGGAGCGCCTGCGCGACATGAAAGAAAAGGGCAAAAAGCCTGAAATGGTCCATGTGACGCGCCAGATGCCCAAACGCGCCGATGAGGTGCTGGACGGCGGGTCGATTTACTGGGTTATCAAGGGCTGGATCGTGGCGCGGCAGAAGCTGCTGGAACTGCGCCCCATGAAGCGCGACGGCATTCCCCATTGCGGCCTCGTCTACGATAAAAAGATTATCCCCGTCCAATGGCAGCCCCGTCGCGCCTTTCAGGGCTGGCGCTACCTCGACCCCAAGGACGCCCCGCCTGACCGCGAGGCAGGCGGGCTGGATGAACTGCCCGAAACCGTCCGGATGGAGCTATCGGCGCTCGGACTGCTTTAGGAACCGCCTGCCGCGCCCGTCGTTGGCAGTATCTGATTAAACCATGAAAGGCCTTACCATGCCCGCTTACCTGATCGCCTATCTGGCCACGACCGTCGTCTTCTTCGCGATGGATTTCGTCTGGATCAGCCTTGCCATGAAGCATCTCTATCAGGCAAAACTGGGGCCGCTGCTGCTGGAAAAACCCAATCTTGCCGTGGCAGCAGGTTTTTACCTGCTCTATGTCGTCGGCATCGTCGTTTTTGCCGTCATGCCCGCGCTGGCGCAGGGCAACTGGGTGCGCGCGCTCTGGAGCGGTGCGCTGTTCGGCCTTGTCGCCTACGGCACCTATGACATGACGAACCTCGCGACGCTCAAGAACTGGCCGTGGACGGTTGCCGTCATCGACATGGCCTGGGGAACGGCTGCGACAGCGGCTGCTGCGACCGCCGGATACTTCATCACGCGGTATTTTTCCGCCAGCTAAGACGTAAGGGCGACCTGCATCGAGCGGACCCCCGACCGCTTGCGATTGCCGTGGCGCGCAAATCCCGAAATTTTCTTGGCGCTACAAGGATATGAAAAGGATTTTTTCTTGCATTCTGATAAGCGAATCGGTAAATAATATTTCCATCGTACGTGCCAATGGCCCGCGGCCCCCGACCAGTGGGGGCGCCCTTCCAGGAAGACTCCTGACAGGCAGGTTAAGTAACGGCGAACTGTTTGTGCTAACGCCCTAAGCTGCAAGGCGACGGGTTGTACTACGAAGAGTTTTGCTTTTGTTTGAACCGCTCGTTTAGAGGAGACTCCGCATGTCTTTCCTGCCGCAACTCGACAAACTGAAACCCGCCCTCGATGCGGCTTTCGAGCGTATTTCCAAGGAATTTAACGACGGCGGCGTGACCGTGCTGATGCCGACCTATTCCCCGTCGCAGGGCCGGTTGCTGTCCGAATTCAACCGCGTCGGCGGCAAGGCCGTCATCGTGGGCGGCATGAAAGACAAACCGTCGTATAAAAACGTGCCCCAGTTCGGCCTCGATTTCGACACGACCGCCTATATCAACATGTTCCCCCAGGGCATGTCGGAGCAGATCACCGGCACCATCCCCGAAGCGCTGCTGAAGGACAAGAAGGTCGCGATTTTCGCCTTCATCACCCCGCCGGCATCCTGGGCGAAGCATATCGCCGACCGGAAACTGAATACCGACATCGTCGCAACGAACGAGCAAAACACCCGCCTGTTCTTCGAGAACAAGGGCAACCTGATGCATATCCTGAAGGAAGCGGGTCTCGAAGCCTATGTCATCCCGACGGAAGTCGTGTCGTCTAAACTGCCGGAAAAAGAACTCCGCGCGATCTATCACCGCATGAAGAACGATGCCGGCAAGGTTGTCGTGCAGCCGACCGTCGAAAACTACGAGCCCACGCGCTTCATCGGCACGGCGGATGAATTCGTCCGCCATATCTCGAAATCCAAAATCCCGTTCAAGGTCGTGCGCTTTGTCGAGGGGAACGAGGCGAACCTGTCCTTCTTCGCCGGCAACACGCTGCCTGCCGAAAACGGCCGCGGCGTCGTGAAAACGAACCTGCCCGACGGTATCGACCGCGGCGATGCGAACAGCCTCGCGCTGATCGAGGCCCATGCGGCGGAGGCCGGCATCAATGAAAGCAACGTGTTCTCCGTGACGGGCCGCGCGACGCTGAAAGTCGTGGGCGACCGCCTGCTGGCGAACGAGCCCGGCGACAGCGTAGGCAACAATATCGGCCATGTGTACGAAGAACACATCGCCCGCCAGATCACCGAGATCGGTGAAAAACTTGGCAAGAAAATGGCGCTTTCGGGCAAGGTCGGCCATGCAGGCGCGGACCTGATCATCGACCGTAGCGGCAAGATATGGATCAACGAGATCAACGACCGCCAGCAGGGTCCGACCGACCAGATGAGCGCCGATGCCGAAAGCAACAACCTGCCCGGCCTCTCGCGTCTGGCATGGTTCGCGCATTACGCGGATTTCTCCAAGCCCGAAAACCTGAACCTGCTTTCCGCCATCCGCGACAATGCGGATGCGATCCATGCGAAATACATGAACGGGCCGGGCTCGTTCTACATTAAGGCTTTCGCAACGCATGACGCGTCTTATGACGGCAAGACGCCCGTGAAGATCGACCTGCCAGCGGGTGTTTACACCGTCACGCGCAAGGTCGGTGGCGCATTCGAATGGAAATACGCCGGCGAAGACGCGAAAGTGTCGCCCGTCGACCTGACCGCCGACAGCATCACCGTGCAGATCAGCAGCGGCAGCCTGAAAAAAGGCG
This sequence comes from Alphaproteobacteria bacterium, assembly GCA_029266795.1. GTDB lineage: Bacteria > Pseudomonadota > Alphaproteobacteria > Micavibrionales > UBA2020 > JAPWJZ01. Next base: position 17,962 of record JAQSWE010000002.1, read on the forward strand.
ACACGCCCCCGTCCGGCGCGGAACTGTTCCGCGTGACCGGCATCGCCAGCGGCGCTAACTCCCCCTTCATCATCGAAAACGGCGTCAGCACCCTGAACCCCGTCTATCGCACGATGCTCGAACAGCTCTACAAAGACGCGTTCGGCGAAGGCTATATCGAGAAAAACCCCCAATACCGCGCCCGCGCGGTGAAGCCGGGAACGGGCAACGATAACCTCGCCAAGAAATCGCCTGCAGTGAAGCGTTAACAACGCGCCGGTATTTGTCTTCGTGATGCGGGGGCATGTCCGCGTATCACGTATTTTTCAAATTAAAACAGGTAGATAGTCGATTACATAAAACTTTAATGCCCGTGCTCTATAATGATGTCTGCAATAATATTGTGGAATTCAGCCCGTAGGGTTCATGACGGAAACGGTCACTCTTTATCATGGCACGAGCGAGGGGCATCTGGCCAACCTGCTGGCGCTTGGTTTTATCCGGCCGGCGATATCGGCGGCGGATTTCACGCGCGAGCTGATCTCGGCCTTTCTGCCTGAAGATAAAATTACGCCTGAACTCGTTGAAAAGGTCAGCTGGCACGGGCGCGCGCGCTCTAGGGCGGAGGAAAGCAATAGCGGGCGCACGCTTTTTGCCACAGGCAGCCGCAAGGTGGCGGAAGAGTTTGGCCTTCTGTCCCGCAACGGCGGCGAACTTTATCAAGAGGTTTATAACGCGCTGAAGTACCTCGGCCATGAGGTTGCGCCGCGGTTCGACAATGCGCGGCCTGTATTGCTCGAGCTGGAAGTGCCGGTAAAAGACATCAACGAAGCCTACCGGAAGTCCATCACGCGCGGCGCGGACGGAAAGCTTTCCGGCGCCGGTGGCTATCAGGTTTTCATCGATGACACGACAAATGTCAGGATCAAAAGCGTCACCTTCGGCGGGCAGCAGCGCGGCAAATGGATGTTCTTCGGCGGCGAAAGCGGCGACTGGACCTTCGACAATCAAAAGCCCGTCGCGCCCGAGGAGGCAAAGGGAAAGATCAAATCCGAATACGCCACGCCCACCGCGCGCAAACCGCCAAGCGAGAAGCAGGCACTTCTGGATGAAATCTATGTCTTCGCGCGCGACCCGCAATCCGTCATGATCATGGCGCGGGTGGGGATGCTGGAATATCCTGTCGCGGAAACTGTTGTCGAAGGGGCCGATGGAAAACCGAAGGTCGTGCGGGTGCCCGATATGGAGTTCGAACCGCGCGGCAAACAGCTGGAAGGCATGGGGTTTTCCGTGTCGCAGAAATACGCGCTGCCCTGCGACCTGACGCCGCGTGAGGTGAAGGCGCTGCTCGACATCGTGGATATCCGCCGGCAGCGCGGGGAGTTGTCTGAGGAGGGCGCGATAAAAAAACTCGGGCTGCTGCTCGACCGGCTGGAGGCGCGCAACCCGGACATCGCGGCCATCGACTTCGACCGCAAGGATCCGCGCAAGCTCATGCAGGTTCTTACCCTTGCCGTGCACGGTGCCAACCGTGACGATATCGCGCATAGCCTCAATGCCAAGGAAACGCCTGAATATCTGACCCAAAAAGATCAGGCGATGCGTATGACGGGTATGTCGGGCAGCAATCTGCCGTGGAACCCCGCGCCGAAAACCCTGCAAGCCATTTGCGATGAAATGGACCGCAAACTATCGAAGTTCGACAGCCAGTTCGCCCGTACGCCAAACGTTGAAAAACCTGCGCCGGCCGTTTCCGCGCCCGCAGTCGCGAAACCTGCGCCTTAAATTTTCACCAGTGCATCCATCGGGATGTAATGCAGCGTTTCGTCGCCTGCGCGGTAGATATGCGTGGGGGCGTGTTTGTACATGACGCCGTCTTCGGTGGCGCGTTCCGGCTGCTCCGCGCCTAGTTCGGCTGATGGGTGTAGGGTGAACAGCGTGTCCCCTTTTTTGAAGGGCTTGCCGAGTTCGACGTCGTAGCGGACGAAGCCGGCATCGCGGGTCAGGATTCTCTTGTCGTTCCGGAACCAGTGGCTGTCATTCGCGGGATGCACGGTCAGGCTTTTGTCGATCATACCGAGAGTGGCGAGCAGGCGCAAAATGCCCTGAAACACCTGTTCGACCTTGCTCGCGTCATATTCATCATGGCTGCCGCATTCAATGCAGAGGTTGTCGATGTTGAGCGGGTCGAGCCCGGCATCAAACGAGCCTGAAGGATCGCCGTCGTCGAGGAAGTTGTATTTCAGCCCGACTTCCTTCACCAGCGGCGCATAGCTTTCTTTCGTGAAGATCACATAGGGCAGGCTTTTGCGCGCCGTGTGCAGGTCGAGGGCGAGGTCGGCGGTCTTTGCCAATTGCTGCAAGGCATGGACGATGCGCTGGTGCAGCGATCCGTCGGGCTTGCCGGGGAAATGCGTGTTGGGGTCCTTGCCGTCATAGAGGTCGAACTTGCCGAAGGTGTAGAAATACGACCGCTGCTCCCACGCTGCCGGATTGGCGCAGGGGACGAAGACCGCTTCGCCCGCTTTCAGGTTTTCTTTCAGGAAATTGAACAGCCGGTGCTGCACCCAATAGGTGATCTCGCCGCCATGCATGCCGCTCTGGATATAGACGCGCTTGCCCTTGGCGGGGGCTGCCAGCGTATAGGTCACGATATCGATCGGGTTTCCGGCGATGGTGTTGCCGACCGTGATGCGGTTTTTCAGGGCGTGCATGGCGTCTTGTCCTTGCTGTCTGTCAGCCAAGTTTAAGCTTTTTCAGCTTGCCAGTGCCAGCCTGAATTACGGCTTCGGCGGCTTGAACGCTGCATTCGCCGCCGGCGCTGCAGCAGCAGGCTTGCTGAACGGATCAAGGAAGGCGGGCGGAGCGGGGAAGACGATGCCGTATTTCGCAGGATCGCCATCATTGCCGCGCGTGTGCAGATAGGTCAGCTCTTCCTCGCCGAATTTCGGGATGTCGTTATGGCCGGGGCCGCCGAGGCCATAGGGCAGGGCGACATTGATGCCGTCTGCCGTGCGGTAATACATGCTGCCGCCGCCTTGCAGGGTGTTCTGCGCGTCGAGCTTTTTCAGCTCGCCCGGCTTGCCCATCCACAGCTGGCGTTCTTCGCCCATCAGCTGCACCAGCAGGCGACCGTCTGTGAACTGCGCGACGTTATAGACGGTAGGGGTGCGGAATTCCTGCGGGCGGCGCAGTTTCAATTTGCCGGAGGCGAGGTCGGCATTGATGTTCGCCAGCGTCTGTTCATCTGCCAGCTTGCCGTCGATGGTCGTGTTACGCTGGATCAGCCGCGCATCGATCAATGCGCCGTTCTTGAATTCATGCACCACCGCGTAATCGCCGCTGTTGGTGTCGCGGTTGGCGGAAACGGTCACGGCCTGTTTGCCGAACAGTTCTTTGCGGTCGCCATAGACCATGTAGCCGGTATCGCTCTCGTTCGGGCGGTAATAAATGCCGGCATCGGCATAGATGATATGGCCTTGCGGGAATTCGAGGGCGAATTTGGCGGTGGGTGCGGGCATGAATCGGCTTCCATATAAAATTGATTATGGAAGGCAAATTAACGGTTCTGGAAATTAAGTCAAGGCCTTGAATGCAGCCTCGTCAAAACCCAGTAAAACGCCCTTTTTATGGGTGACAAGGGGGCGTTTGACCAGCGACGGGTTCTCCAGCGCGGCCTTGATCGCGGATTTTTCATTCATGGTCTCGCGCGCCTTTTCCGGCAGGGCGCGCCATGTCGTGCCCTTGCGGTTGATGACGTTTTCCCAGCCGTGTTCGGCAATCGCACGTTTCAAAACCGCTTCATCCGCGCCGGACTTTTTATAGTCGTGAAAGGCATATTCGACATTGTGCTTGTCGAGCCAGGTGAATGCCTTCTTCATCGTGTCGCAATTCTTGATGCCATAGACGGTGATGGTCATTGGATGCTCCAGTCGATTGGCTTGCGCTCGTGCTGTCTCAGGTATTCATTCGCCTTCACGAAATGCCCACAGCCCAGAAACCCGCGATGGGCGGAGAGGGGAGAGGGATGGGGCGCTTCCAGTACCAGATGTTTTTTGCGGTCGATAAACGCGCCTTTTTTCTGCGCGTAACTGCCCCACAGCATGAACACGATATGTTCGCCGCGGTCATTCAGCGCGCGGATGATAGCGTCGGTGAACTGCTCCCAGCCGCGCCCCTGATGTGATCCGGCATTTTCGGCCTGTACGGTCAGTGTCGCGTTCAGCAGCAATACGCCCTGTTTCGCCCAGGGCGTCAGGTCGCCGGTCTTCGGCATCGCGCCGCCGATTTCTTTATAGATGTTCCGCAGGCTCGGCGGAATTTTCACGCCGTCGCGGACGGAGAAGGATAGGCCATGCGCCTGATCAGGGCCGTGATAGGGGTCCTGCCCCAAAATCACCACCTCGACTTTGTCGAACGGCGTGGTGTTAAGGGCATTGAAAATATCACCGCCAGCGGGATAAACGATATGCCCCGCCGCTTTTTCCTGCTTCAGGAATTCCTTTAGCCTGAGCATATAGGGCTGCGTGAATTCACTGCCGATAACATTCTGCCAGCTGGAATCGAGTTTTATAGAGTCGTTTACCATGCGTGGGAATATAACGTGTGTTTCCCCAAAAGAAAATGCCGGAGAGGTCATCTCCGGCATTTTCAGGTTCGTAGGTAAAAAGCTTATTTTTTCTTCTTCACAGCGCGGAAGGAAATCTGGTGGCTGTGATCGACCGTGTTGTCACGGTGATCGCCGCCCTTGGTCGCCGCCACAAAGGCCGCAACACCGGATACCAGCGAGGTCGAAGCTGCCGCGAAGGCAAGAATGACCGAGATGGTGTGACGCTTCTGAATGACGTCCTTGGCCAGTTCCATTTCTGCCTGTGTGACGTTCATATGCGCGATGTAAGCGACGATGGCCACGACAACCGTGCCGGTCGCCCAGACGAGGACGCCGTGGATGCCGTCGCGCACTTCGCGTTCATGGATCGGGCTGCCGGCGACGGGCGCACGCATGCGTCCTGCCACATAACCGCCGATGGTGAAGGCGAACAGCTGGACCAGCAGCGCATAGATTGTGCCGTAGATCATGTGTTCGCGCGACGGGATGTTGGTGCGCATGTTGTCAAAATCGGCAATGCCGACCGCGGCGCCGAATTGCAGCATGACGAGCGACAAAGCGACAGCAAGCATCGTACCCGCCGCAATCGACGTCCATTCGACATACGAATGCTGCGGTAGCATGATTTTTTCGGTGGTTGCCATGATGACTGTTCCTTCCGGTTAAACGTGAATGCCGACGAAGGAAAGAATCGCCAGGACGACGACGACGAGACCGACAAGATAGATGACTTGGTTCATTTGATACCTCTGTTAATAAACGGCTGCCCGGTTGCAGCCTTCAAAGCCCCCAATGCATGGCTTGGAAAATCGTTCCATTTCCGTCAGTTCTGGGTGTATTATGAATTATCCATGAATTTTCCGGTATTTGAATACGTCGCGGATATAGGCGGCAAAGAAGCGTCCCTTGGAAAAAGCCGCGCGGAAGCGGGTCACCAGTTCCGGCGGCACGTCCAGATACTGGTATTCCTGGCCGCTGGTGAAGGTCACGGTCAGGATGCGCGCCGTTTCTTCATAGCGGTAAAATTTTATGACGGTGGATGGCATCGCGTACTCACTTCCGCAACAGCCGCGCAAACGCTCCCGCGTTGTTGGGCGCATCGCCGTTATACGTGTTGTTGAAATAGGCCCAAACGCGCCGCGCGCCGCTTTTCTTCACCTTCGCCGCCCAATCGCGGAGCGCGGCCGCATCATAGTTGTCCCTGTACCATTTTTCACGCCCGTGGAAGCGGATATAAACGTCATCCGCCGTTTTGACGAAATCATCGGGCAGATTCGGCGCGCTGACGGCACAGAATATCGCGCCGGCTTCGCGGAACGCGGCATAGACCTTTTCATTCCACCAACTGGCATGCCGGAATTCAACGACATTGCGGTGGCGGGGGTCAAGCTGTGAAAGAATGTTTTTCAGCCGCGCAGGTGTGAATTCATAGCCGGGCGGCAACTGGAACAGGAAGCAGCCCATATGCGGCCCCAGCAGTTGCGCGATATGATAGAAATCCTGCACCAGCGTTTTCGTGCCGGTAAATTTCTTTACATGGGTAATCAGCTCGCAGACCTTCACAGTGTAAATGAACTTCTTTCCCGCCGCCTGCCGCCTCCATGACTTCACATTCGCTTCGGTCGGCCACGAATAAAAAGATGCGTTGATTTCGACCGTCTGCAATTGCGATGCGTAATGCGCGAACCAGTCTTTTGTCGGCATAACTTGCGGATAAAACTTGCCCCGCCATTCCCAGTAAAACCAGCCTGAACAGCCGCTGTTGATAGCGGGCGGTGCGGGGGCGCTGTCCATGCGCGCGGACTTTTCCGCCTCTAGGCGTAATTTACGCATTTTCAACGCGCGCGGTTCATTCATGGCGCGCTGCCTCTCCCGTTTTCCAAGTCGGGAGAGGCGGCGCTGTTCTTTGGCAGGATCTACGGGCTTTTTCATCGGAAAACCCGCGTTCGAAAGTTATTGGGTGGCCGAACCAGGCTTCGATTCTGCCGCGCCCATTGATGCCGCAAGGCCTGCGGGCAGGATGCGCTCGGCGAGCGCATTCAGCTTAGACGTCATAGAATGCGCGACGATCTTGTCAGTACCGGCCATCATCGCGTCAAACCCGTCTTTCGCCACATCGGCGGGGTCATCCTTCGATCCCTGTGCGACGGCGGTGTCTTCCATGCCTGCGCGGCGGAAGAAGTTGGTTTCCGTCGCGCCCGGCATCAGCGTCGTAATCGTTACGCCGCTGTCCTTCAGTTCATTGCGCAATGCATCGGTGAAGGACGATACGAAAGCCTTTGTCGCATAATAGGTCGCCATGTACGGCCCCGGCGCGAGCGAGGCGATGGAGGAGGTGAACAGCACGCGACCCTTGCCGCGCTTCACCATGCTGCCGAGAACCAGTTTCGCCAGATGCACGGTCGAGACGACGTTGAGGGAGATCATATCAATTTCGTTCTTGATCTTCAGGTCGCGCACGAAATCGCCATTGGTGCCGACACCGGCATTGATCGCAATCGCGTCAAGCGGGCGGCCATCGGCCTTGATCGCGGCATAGAGTTTCTTCACGCCGGATTCTTTTGCCAGATCCACCTTCACCGCCTTCACGTTGCCCATCGGCGCAAGACGTTTTTGCGCATTGGCAAGGCCCGCATTTTCCGCCGCGATGATGACATCGTAATCGTTCAGCAGGAACAGCTTGGCGAGTTCAAAGCCAATGCCGCTGGAGCCACCGGTGACGACGGCAAGCGGCTTGCGGGGCGCTTTCGCGGCGGTTTTCTTGGCCGGCTTAGCCGATTTTTTCGTGACTTTTTTCGCGGCTGCCTTCTTGGCGGGCTTGCGCGATGCTTTGGCGGTGGATTTTTTCATGATTATCTCCTTGAGTTTCAGGGCAAATGCTCCGCAACTGCTCCAGTTCCCTTGGCGGGGCGCATTTAAGGTTGTGAAGCATCGGTTGACGCCGGATGAGGCGCTAAAACACCATTTGCCCTTGCTGGGCGCTTGAGGATAAACTGCCGACAGGACAACCCCCCGGACGGATAAAGCCATGCCCCCCAAGAAGAAGCCCGCCGCTAAAAAAAACAAAACGCTGAAGCCGAAAACCCTGCCCGCCCCAAAGCTGGAAGCTAAAGCGGCGGTGCGCGAGCTGTCGACGGTGCGGGATTTCATCCGCTACGGGGTCAGCAAGTTCCAGCGGGCGGACCTGTTTTACGGGCATGGCACCTTCTCGCCGTTCGACGAGGCGGTATTCGCGGTGCTGGAAGGCTTGCGCCTGCCCATCGACCAGCTGGAGCCGTATTATGATGCCAAGCTGCTGGCGACCGAGAAAAAGCATCTCGCCGACATCATCGAAAAACGCATCACGACGCGCAAGCCGCTCGCCTATGTCCTCAACAAGACATACCTGCAGGGCCATCCGTTCTATGTCGATGAACGCGTAATCGTGCCACGCTCCTACATCGCCGACCTTTTGTTCAAGGACGTAACGGATAACGAAGGCCTGCCGCTGATCGAAGATCCCTCGGCGGTTGAAAGCGTACTCGACCTTTGCTGCGGCTCCGGCTGCCTTGCCATCCTTGCCGCTAACTTGTTCCCCTTTGCGGAAGTAGACGCCGTGGATTTGTCCAAGGATGCGCTGGAAGTGG
>JAQSWE010000152.1 GCA_029266795.1 Alphaproteobacteria bacterium
GGATGCGCGCCAGCTCCCGCTTGTTGAGCGGACCGTCGCTTTCGGCGAGCAGTTTCTGGAGGTGTTCCTTGCTGGGCATGGTGCCGGAAGCGTCACCCGTCATCGGGTTCTTCGGCTTCCGGCTTTTTGTTTCCGGCCGATTTCTTTTGCCGGGATGGTTCGGGTTATTGTTTCGGGTGGTTCCGTTATTGTCTTTTTTCTTATTCAAGCTTCTTTTGCCTTTTTGGTTTTTGCTTTTGGTTTTGCCTTGGCTTTCGCGGTGCCGCCGCCTTTTTTGGCGGACAGCCATTCAATCGCCTGCGCGAGCGTCACTTCTTCGACGGGCACGCTTTTCGGGATCGTCGCATTGACGCCGCCGTGGCGTATATAGGGGCCAAAGCGGCCCTTGCTGATATTGACGGGCTTGCCGTCTTCGGGATGCGCGCCGAGTTCCTTCAGCGTGCCGAAGCCGCCGCCCGCGCGACCCTTGCCCTGTTGGGCGAGGAGGTCGACGGCGCGGTTGAGGCCGATGGTCAGTACACCGTCGGGATCATCCGCCGGGATCGATTTGAATTTGCCCTGGTGCACAAGGAAGGGGCCAAAGCGGCCGATGCCGGCCTTGATGACTTCCTTGGTTTCGGGGTGCAGGCCGACGTCGCGCGGCAGGGACAACAGCCCCACTGCCTATGGCAGGTCGATCGTTTGTGCATCCATGTTTTTCGGGACGGGCGAACGCTTCGGTTTTACGACCACCGGCTTCTTCGGTTTTTTCGGCGCAGCGGCTTTCTTGCCTTTGCCCTTTTTCACTTCCTTCACCGGCTCTGGTTCCGGCTCCGGTGCGGGTACAGGTGTTGCGACCGTCGCGCCATTCTCTGCTGGTCCAAGTTGGATATAGGGGCCGTAGGGGCCAAATCTCAACGTGATGGGCATGCCGGTTGCGGGATCGTCGCCGATCAGTTTCGGTGCGAAACCTTCCGGCGCAGTATCGCCATCGCCGTTGCCGGCGGAGAGGACGGGGCGCGTATAGCGGCAGTCCGGATAGCGGGAGCAGCCGACGAAAGCGCCGAACTTGCCGAGCTTCAGCGACAGGTTGCCTTCCTTGCATTGCGGGCAGACGCGCGCATTGGGGCCGCGGTCGGGGAAGAGGATGGGTTCAAGGTCTTGTTCCAGTGCCGTGATGACGTCGGAAATTTTCAGGTCCGTCGTCTTGCCGACCGCTTCGTTGAATGAATCCCAGAATTCGCGCAGGACTTTTTTCCACGCGATATCGCCCGCGGAAATGCTGTCGAGCTGCTCTTCAAGGTTGGCGGTGAAATTGTATTCCACATATTTCTTGAAGAAGTTGATCAGGAAGGTCGTGACGATGCGCCCGCGGCTCTCGGGGATGAAGCGGCGGTTGTCGAGCTTCACGTAGTCGCGGTCCTGCAACACCTGCAGGATGGAGGCATAGGTGGAGGGCCGGCCGATGCCGAGTTCTTCCAAACGCTTCACAAGGCTTGCTTCCGTGAAGCGGGGCGGGGGCTGGGTGAAATGCTGGTTGGGTTTCACTTCCTCCAGCTTCAGCGCGTCGCCTTCCTTGAGCGGCGGCAGGCGGCGTTCTTCATCCGCCGCGTCGCGTTCCTCATCTTCCATCTCTTCGCGGTAGAGTTTCAGGAAGCCGTCGAAAGTGATGATTGATCCGGTGGCATGCAGCACAACTTTGCCGTCGGCATTCGCGATATCAACAGCGACCTGATCCAGCACGGCCGATTCCATCTGGCAGGCGACAGTGCGCTTCCAGATGAGTTCGTACAGGCGCGCTTCGTCGTCTTCCAGATACGCGGCGACCGATTCCGGCGTGCGGAACAGGTCGGTCGGGCGGATCGCTTCGTGCGCTTCCTGCGCGTTTTTGACTTTTGACTTATAGGTACGCGCGGCTTCCGGCAGATAATTATCGCCGAACTTGTTCTTGATCAGCGTGCGGGTCGATTCAATCGCCTCCGCGCTCAACGTCACGCCGTCGGTACGCATATAGGTGATAAGACCGGTCGTCTCGCCATTGATCTCGAAGCCTTCATACAGCTTCTGCGCCGTGCGCATCGTCTTGGTGGCGGAGAAGCGCAGCTTGCGCGATGCTTCCTGCTGCAGCGTGGACGTGATGAAGGGCGGGTAGGGGTGGCGGCGGACTTGTTTCTTTTCGATCGTCTTGACGGTGTAGTTCTGGCCCGTCATGCGCGCAACGGCGGCGTCGGCGTCGCCCTTGTTGCCGATCGTCATCTTTTCGATTTTTTTGCCGTCGAGCAGCGCGAGTTTCGAGGTAAAGCTTTTGCCTTCCTTCGTCTGCAGCATCGCCTCGATCGACCAATATTCTTCCGCCTTGAAAATCTCGATCTCCGCTTCGCGCTCGCAGATCAATCTCAATGCAACTGATTGCACGCGGCCCGCCGAGCGCGAACCCGGCAGCTTGCGCCACAGCACGGGTGACAGCGTGAAGCCCACAAGGTAATCGAGCGCGCGTCGCGCAAGGTACGCATCGACCAGGTTCAGGTCGATATCGCGGGCATGCTCGAAAGCTTCCTTGACGGCGGATTTGGTGATCTCGTTGAAGGTCACGCGGCGGATCTTCACTTTATCCGCGATGTTCTTTTCTTTCAGGTATTCTTTTACGTGCCATGAAATCGCCTCGCCCTCGCGGTCAGGGTCGGTTGCGAGATAGATGGTGTCGACTTTTTTGGCGTTGCTGATGATTTCGCCCAGCGGCTTGTGCGACCGCTCGCCGATTTCCCACAGCATCGCGAAATCATTCGTCGGGTCGACCGATCCGTTTTTCGCCGGCAGGTCGCGCACGTGGCCGAAACTCGCGACCACCGTGTAGTCGGGGCCGAGATATTTATTGATCGTTTTGGCCTTGGCGGGGGACTCGACGATAACGAGATTGGTGGCCGGCATCTTGGCGGTCTCCTGAATTTAGTGCTGGCGACATTATAATATATATAGTGTCGACCTCCGATTCTAAATCAGGTTTACCTTATTTCCCGCCTGCCGTTCAATACGTCCCGCAAGTTCTAATTCCAGAATCACGGTCAAGACATGGCCAATCGGGGCCTCGACCGCACGAATGAGCTCGTCCATCTCGACAGGGGTATGGCTTAAATTTTCCAGAATCTTATCGTAGAGCTGTTTCGGCGGGTCGTCCTGCGCGGGCGGTGCGCCGCCGCCCTGCCAGTTGCGGCCGGGCTCCTGCAGGCTTTGCATACGCAAGGTTTTGAGGACAGAGATGATATCATCCGCCGTTGTCGCCAGATGCGCGCCGTCGCGGATCAGCCCGTTCGCACCTTCCGCGCGGGGGTCGAGCGGCGAGCCGGGCACGGCGAAGACTTCGCGGTTCTGTTCCAGCGCCATGCGCGCGGTGATCAATGATCCTGATTTTGCCGCCGCCTCCACCACCAGCACGCCCATGCTCATGCCGGAAATGATGCGGTTGCGGCGGGGGAAGTGGCGCGCGATGGGTTCAGTGCCAAACGGGCTTTCGGCCACGACCGCGCCTTGCTCGCAAATCTCTTTGTACAGCTTTTCGTTTTCGGGCGGGTAGATAACATCGATGCCGCCTGCCACCACCGCAACCGTTCCCGTGGGCAAGGTTGCCAGATGCGCCGCGCTGTCGATGCCGCGGGCGAGGCCGGAGATAATCACGTATCCTGCCTGCCCCGTTTTACGTGAAAAATCTTCGGCAATCTTGCGGCCTGTCAGCGATGCATTGCGCGCGCCGACGACGCCGAGGGAAGGTTTCTTGAAAAGCGACGTATGCCCCATGACCGCGATGACGGGTGGGGCGTCTTCGACCTGTGCGAGTAATGCGGGATATTCGGGCTCGAATTTCGCGATCAATTTTGCGCCGAATTTTTCGGCCTGTGCCATTTCCTTTTCGGCATCGGCGACGCTGGCAATTTTAATGCCTTCCAGCTTCCCCCCGCGTTTCGCAAGGTCGGGCAGGTTGGCGAGCGCTTTTTCAGCGCTGCCAAAGCGGTCGACAAGGCGGTTAAAGGTAATGGGCCCGACGTTTTCGCTGCGGATCAGCCGCAGCCAGGCCAGCTTTTCTTTCGCGCTCATGCGGCGGGCTTGTTCTTTTTGGAGAAATCGATCTTGCTCTCCGTCCCCTTCGCAAGGCGCTTCAGGTTCGCGGCATGGCGGATCCAGATGATGACGGCGATGATGAAGATGACGAGCGTCGTTTCAATACTCTTGGTCATGTAAAGCGTGATGAGCGGTGCGAAAGCGAAGGCACCGAGCGCTGCGGCGGAGGAATAGGCGAACAGCCCCGCCAGCATCAGCCACGTCGCGCAGAGTAGCCCGCCAATCGCATACGAAAACCCGAAGCAGACGCCGAGCGCGGTCGCGACACCTTTGCCGCCCTTGAATTTCAACCAGACGGGGAAGACATGGCCGAGGAAAGCGGCGAGTGCCGCCAGCACGCCGTAATCGGCATGGATGCTTTTCGCGACCATCACGGGGATGAAGCCTTTCAGCGCATCCAGCAGCAGCGTCGCCGCCGCAACTTTTTTGCCCGCGACGCGCAGCACGTTGGTCGCGCCGATATTGCCCGAGCCCTCCTTGCGGATATCCTTCACGCCCGCAAGCCGCGCGAGGATCAGGCCGTACGGCACGCTGCCGAACAGGTATGCCGCAAAGAACGTGATCAGCAGCGGCTGCAACGGATGCGACAGGTCGGTGAACAGAATGGACATCATTTTTTATGGCCCAAGTGGATGAATTCGCCTGACTATGGCCGATTCCGCGGGGTGGGGCAATACGCTATTTATGGAACCGGCGCAGCAGTTTCGCGACGGGCGATGCGGTCGCCGCCGTCAAATTCGCACGCGCGGGCGCTTCGTATTTGTCGTGAAAGGCTTGCGTCTTGAAGATATAGGGCTGGTCGAGAAACCCCTGCAGCACTTTCTTGCGCCCGATTTTATAGGCTGGGGCGGGAACATGCGCGTATTCTTTGCGGATATTATTATCATAGGCGTCAAATTCCGCCTTCGGCGCGCCCAGTATCGCAAGGTCGCAATCGGTCATCAGCCGTTCGTCCAGCGACGCCGCATTCTTGTGCTTGGCGGTGATGTCGATCAAGCGCGCCACATTGTCCTGCATGGCCTGTGGCAGGCCGAAATGCGCGGCATGGGTCAGGAATAAATCGCGGCTCAACTGTTCGTTGTTCTTCAGCGTCGCGTCATAGACGACGTCGTGATACCAGAGCGCAAGCTCGACCGTGTCGAACAGTTTTTGCCGGTCTTCGGGCAGCAGCGGCAATTCGGCGGTATTCTCCATCGCGGTTTTCGCCCAGTCCAGTTTCGCCAGCACGTCTTCCAGGTGAACGCGGCTGTGGTAATGGCGGTCCGGCCCGCTGTATTCGGCAATCAGCCGGATGCCTGTGGCGGGGATATCCGGCGATTGCACGCCGAGCCGCCACCACAGGTCATTCCAGCGGTCTTCGAGCTGCATTAGCGCGCGCTGCGGGTCAGCAGGTCGAGGCAGGCCATGCGCACGGCCACGCCCATTTCGACTTGCGCGGTGATCAGGCTGCGCTTGGGATCGTCCGCAATCGATGCGTCGATTTCAACGCCGCGATTCATCGGGCCCGGATGCAGCACGACTGCGCCTTCGCGCGCGAAGCCAAGGCGCTCCGCCGTCAGGCCGTAGCTGTCGAAATACTGCTCTTCGGTGAAGCTGAGCGATTTTTGCAGGCGTTCTTTTTGGATGCGCAGGACCATCACGGCCTCGGCATCGGTCAGGCCGGTTTTCATGTCCTGCGTGCCGCCGGCGGAAAGGGGCATCAGCTCGGCAGGGCCGACGCATTTCACATTGACGCCCATCTTCTTGAACAGCTGCAGGTTCGAATGCGCCACGCGGCTATGCAGGATGTCGCCGACGATGGCGACATTCAATCCTTCCAACCGGCCGAAATGGCGGCGCAGCGTCAGCGCGTCGAGCAAGGCCTGCGTGGGGTGTTCGCGCGTGCCGTCACCCGCATTCATCACGGGGCAGTCGAGGATCTGCGATGCGGCTTCCGCCGAGCCTTCGGTGTTGTGGCGCAGGACGAACAGGTCGGGGCGCATCGCGTTGATGGTTTTCAGCGTATCGGTAAAGCTCTCGCCCTTCTTCATGCTCGACCCTTCGATCGTCATGTTGATGACGTCGGCGCCGAGGCGTTTTGCCGCCATTTCGAACGACAGCCGCGTGCGTGTGGAGTTTTCGAGGAACACGTTGATCATCACGAGCCCCTTCAGCAGGGCGTTGGTCTGCGACCGGCGGCGGTTCTGCACCACGTAATATTCCGAGAGATCGAGGATCGTCTGGATGTCTTCGCGGTTGAGATGTTCGATGGAGAGCAGGTGTTTTTGAGGGATCATGAGTTTGGATACCGGGGTTTTCTGGGCGACTTGCATGTTACACAATTCCTTTATGGCGCAGGTTCAGGATTTCGTCAGGTGTCATTTCGAGTTCTTTGGAAAGTATT
>JAQSWE010000315.1 GCA_029266795.1 Alphaproteobacteria bacterium
TGAAGAATCGCGGCGCGCTGTTCCCCGAGGATCTGGATGAAACGGATCCCTGGCAGTTCAGGAACATCCTGTACCGCACGTAAAATCTAGAACGGGTTTGCCATGACGGGCGGGTTCGGCGTGTCGCCGGGCGCGGCAGGCGTATTGTTGTTCGCCGCCACCTTCTTGGGCGCGGGGCGGAGCTGCGTGTTTTCGCTGTAATAGGGATCGCGCAGCAGGCTGCGGTTGCCGACTTCCAGCAGGTATGATTTTGCCGAAGCGCTGTCCAGTTTCTCGACCCATGTATTGTCGAGCGGCTTTTCGACCATGTTGTGGTTCTTGAAAATCTCGCGGCCCTTGGCGAGGAAAGGGATCATGTTGTCGGCGGTCGCCTCGTTATAACCGGCGAGACGCTCGGGCTTGCTGAACCATGTGTCGAAAGCGATGCGCTTGGCCGTGCCGTTCTCGATGCTCGACGGATCGGCCGTCACCATCATTTCATAGGCGTCGCAGATATCCTTGTATCCCGCGTTGCAGGCGGCGTTCCACGGGCCCGCATCGCCTGCCTGCTTCAGCGCCCATGTCACTTCGGTGCAGAGCGCCTGCGCATCCGCCTCCGCAGCGCGGTAGAACAGGATGTATTCCCTTTCGCTCAAGATGCGGTCGGGGTTGCCGACCTTTGACAGATGCTGGTTCAGGTGTCCCGTTTCATGCACGATGGCCTGCAGCAGGTTGTCGTCCGTCAGGTCGCGCTTGAGCAGGATCTTGGGGTCTTTGTAGAAATATTCGCCGTCCCTGACGGTCGTGATCGTCAGCGTCGATGCCGCCCAGTTGATCGGGTCGCTCAGCAGCTCAATCTTGACGTTATTCATCTCGAGGAAGGTGACGACGCTTTCGCCCTCCATCACGCTTGCGATGCGGGTTTTGATGACATCAAGCCGCGCCTCATCGCGCGCGGCCTGTGTGGCGGCGTTACTGGCTGGATCGGCAGAGGAATTGTTGAACTCTTCTTTCAATCGAGGCTTCCATAACCAAATTTTCTTGCTTGAGGCATTATATCAAGTGATTGCGCATCGCAAAGTTTTTTGTGGTTAAAATCTTGAAATTAACGGGCGATTTCAAGGACTTTGCTGCGCTGCAATATGGTGAATTATGGCGTTTCGCGAGAATCTGTGTCTCATCTGCAATTTTCTGCACGTGTCGCTGGTCGCTGCCTTTTCTGTAAATATCCCGCAGAAATTTTATCCAGATTTTACCGGCTGTTACGCAAGCCATCGCGACGCGTAAAGGTCTTTTAACCACTTCGATGGGTAAGATGTAACTGGGCTGTCCAGCCCGGGTTCACAAAACCTGAAGCGTGTTTGCGCATTCGGGGTTCACAAATAGAGGGAGTTTAACAATGACCAAGATCAAGATGCTTGTGATGGGCGCGTTGGTGGCCGGCTTCGTGGCCGGCGTTGCGCCTGCGGCAAAGGCCGACGAAGGTGCCGCGCTGCATAACGAATACGGCTACCAGAACGACCGCAGCGTGAAGAAGCGCGTCGCCGAGCCGTCGTTCATGAAAGAAAAGCATCACAAGAAAAAGCATCATCATAAAAAGAAAATGAAGATGAAAAAGAAAAAGGCGGCATCCAGCCACCACAACTACCCCAATGAATGCAACAAGCCGCCCTGCAACGGCACCAGCAACTAATCAGCGTTTCTTCTTCAAGGCCCGCGCCGTAATCGCGTCCCCTAAAAAACGCGGCAATGCCGTGATGATCATGATCATCGCGCGCATCTGCCAGGGGAAGGCGATCACGGCGCGGTTCTTATTCAGGCCGTCGCGGATAAGGCGCGCGGCCTTGGTCGTTTCCATCATGAACGGCATGGCGAAATCATTGGCGTCGGTCAGCGGCGTGCGCACGAAGCCCGGGAACACGATATTCACTTCCGCGGGGGCGGAGGGAAGCCCGCGGAATCCGGCAATCGAGCTCATCAAGACGATCTGCCCCGATTTCCGCGCGCGCATCCGGTCAATCAGCGGGTTCACGGTGTTGAACATGCCGTCGATATTGGTGGCGATGATATTGCGCAGTAGTGTCTCGACGTCATCTCCCGCCTTGCCATGCCCACCGGAAATGCCGGCATTCGCAATCACGACATCGATCGGCGTCGCATCGTCCCATTCGGCGATCTTCGCGGAAAGCTCGGCGCGCGCGGTGACGGGGATGTTGGTTGTTTTGACGGCAGCGCCCTTGGCGGCGCATGCGGCGGCGATATCCGCGAGACGTTTTTCATCGCGGCCCGCCAGCAGCAACAAAATGCCTGACGCTGCATAAGACAAGGACAGCTCCCAGCCAATGCCGCTGGACGCGCCGGTGATCAGGATTGTCTTCGGGTTTTTCATATATTCCGCCGTCAGGCTTGTTTCGGGGCAGGGGGCGCGATATAAACGTGTTACAGATTCTATAAATCAAGCACCTGCGACTGGCAATGAAAACAGACGGCCAAGCATCCGCCCATTCCGACGATACGCCCCACACGCCGACGCACGGCATGAAGCGGCGCGGCATGATGCTGGTGCTGGCCTCGCCCCCCGGCGGCGGCAAGACCTCCATCTCCCGCGAAATTGCCAAGCGCGACCCCAAGACCATGATTTCCGTCTCCGCCACCACCCGCGCCAAGCGCCCGGGGGAGGAGGAAGGCAAGCATTACTATTTCGTCACCCGCCCGAAATTCGAGGAAATGGTGTCGAACGGCGAAATGCTGGAATACGCGCTGGTCTATAACAGCCAGATGTACGGCACGCCGAAAGCGCCCGTCGAAGAAGCGCTGAACCGCGGTATCGACGTAATGTTCGATGTCGACTGGCAGGGCAACCGCTCGCTCTCCGCCACCGCGCATGAAGATGTCGTGTCCGTGTTCATCCTGCCGCCCAGCTGGGATGCGCTCGCCACGCGCCTGCACAACCGCGCGCAGGACAGCGAAGAAGAAATCAGGAAGCGCCTTGCGAAGGCAAAAGACGAAATCGCGCATTACAAGGAATTCCAGTATATCCTCGTCAATCACGAATTCGAGGATAGTGTCGAGCGTTTGCGCTCGATCATCGACGGCGAGCGCCTGAAACGCCACCGCCTGCGCGGCATCGACGATTTCGTGGCCAAGCTGAAGCCGTCGCAATAATCAGTTCCTGTAGGCGATCCGCCTTAAGCTCATCACCAGCAGCAACATCATCACGAACGGCCC
>JAQSWE010000153.1 GCA_029266795.1 Alphaproteobacteria bacterium
GCAGGCGGATATCGGTTTCGGGGTTTTCGATGTTGGCGGCAGAGAGTTTGTCGGTGGCGATCGCCATATAATCCTTCAGCGCGAATGGCATTAATGCGCCTGCTGACAATTGGACCAATTCAATCTGTCCATATAATAAAAAGACGCAAGCGACACGGCAGCAAAAAACACTGCTACGCCGAATGCCATCCATTTCGCCCATCTATCAAAAAGCGGGCGATTGTTTTCATAGAACTCCGGCGAGTGACTTTTAGTGATATAGAATTTTTCCACTTTCAGGATGGTGAAGTAGAGCCATGCGGGCTGGATCATGGCAAGCCAAAGGATGCCAGCGAGAATATATGAATAAACGAACCACATTTTGGGCGCACAGGGCGAGTAGAAATCAACCACCATAAATACGGCGTACACACTTACCATAGCCGCGAAAGTCGCAATAACAGCGGGATGCAACACAAGATGCTTCAGGGGAACACTAACCTGCTTCGCAGTGTAATCCCTCTCCCTCTTCTCGAAAATAAAGGTCGGCAACAGTAAAGATATGAACGAAATGACCCAGAGGACGTTCTGAAACTTCTCCGCTTTAGCTGCAAGTTGCATTTGAGACTGACCGGGAAAGACATCGGGTCGTCCTGCCAAGGCAGGCGGCAAGTAGGCCAAAATCAAGCTCATGATGCCAAATATTCGGGTACTCCAACTTTTCACCAACTCATCTCCGCCAGCTTGCTCGCCTGATCTTCGGAAATTAACGGGTCGATGATTTCGTCGAGGCATTCGCCGGAGACGACGCGGTCGATTTTATAGAGCGTCAGGTTGATGCGGTGGTCGGTCACGCGGCCCTGGGGGAAGTTATAGGTGCGGATGCGTTCCGACCGGTCGCCCGATCCCACCTGTTCTTTCCTGTTGGCGGCTCGGACGCTGTCGAGTTTCTGGCGTTCCATGTCATATAACCGGCTGCGCAGGATCTTCATCGCGCGGGCCTTGTTCTTGTGCTGCGATTTTTCGTCCTGCTGCACGACGACGATGCCGGACGCCATATGGGTGATGCGCACGGCGGATTCCGTCTTGTTGACGTGCTGGCCGCCCGCGCCCCCTGCCCGCATCACGTCGATGCGGATATCGGCATCGGCGATGTTGATGTCCACTTCC
Source organism: Alphaproteobacteria bacterium (assembly GCA_029266795.1). Lineage (GTDB taxonomy): Bacteria > Pseudomonadota > Alphaproteobacteria > Micavibrionales > UBA2020 > JAPWJZ01. The sequence goes on from JAQSWE010000153.1 coordinate 1,150, forward strand.
TCCGCCTCCGGCAGCACGGCGACGGTCGCGGCCGAGGTATGCACGCGGCCCGAGGCTTCGGTCTGCGGTACGCGCTGCACGCGATGTACGCCGCTTTCGAACTTCATGCGGGCGAAGACGTCGCGGCCTGAAATCTCCACCACCGCCTGCCGCAAGCCGCCGAGGTCGCTCTGCGTGAATTCCATGACTTCAAACGTCCAGTTTTTCAGCTGGGCGTAGCGTTTATACATTTCAAACAGGTCTCCAGCGAAGAGCGCGGCCTCATCGCCGCCCGTGCCGGCGCGGATTTCGAGGATGGCGTTGCGCGCATCGGCTGCGTCTTTCGGCAGCAGAGCGACGTGGATTTTCTTTTCGAGCTCTGGCAGCTGTTCCTTAAGCTTGTAATAGTCTTCCTCCGCCATGGCGCGCACTTCTTTGTCGCCTGCGGGATCGTTCATCAGCTGTTCGAGGTCGGCATATTCCTTTTGCGCGCCCTTGTATTCGCGGATGATCGCGGCGAGCGGCGTGAGGTCGGAATATTCCTTGGACAGTTTGGTGAATTCATCGGATGCCAGCTTGCCCGATGACATCAGGGATTCAATCTCCTGAAAGCGCGAGAGCACCTGCCCCAGTTTGCGGTCGAGCGACATTTAAACAGCCGTCCCTTTTTCCGCGCGTTCCTTTTCGATCGCGGCGGCTTTTTTCTCGACCAGATCGACGAGGTGCTGCACGATATCTTCGTTCTGCAGCCGGTGCGCGGGCTGGCCGCCGATATAGACCTGATGCGTACCGCGACCGCCGCCGGTGAAGCCGATATCAGTCATCAGCGCCTCGCCGGGGCCGTTGACGACGCAGCCGATGACGGAGACGGTGAGTGGCGTCGTGATATGCGCAAGGCGGTCTTCCAGCACGCGCACGGTTTCGATGACGTCGAACTGCTGGCGCGCGCAGGACGGGCAGGCAATGACGTTGACGCCGCGATGGCGCAGGCCAAGGGATTTCAGGATGTCGAAGCCGACCTTGATTTCTTCCACGGGGTCAGCCGACAGCGAAACGCGGATCGTATCGCCGATGCCCGCCCACAATAAACTGCCGATGCCGATGGAGGACTTGATCGTGCCGGTGCGCAACCCGCCCGCTTCGGTCACGCCTACATGCAGGGGGTAATCGCAGGCCTCGGCCAGTTGCTGATATGCAGCAACGGCGAGAAACACGTCGGAGGCCTTGCAGGAAATCTTGAAGTTAAAAAAGTCGTGGTCTTCGAGGATCTGTATATGGCGCTGCGCCGATGCCACCATCGCTTCGGGGCAGGGCTCGCCGTATTGTTCCAGCAAATCCTTTTCCAGCGATCCGGCATTCACGCCGATGCGGATGGAGCAGTTGTTGTCCTTGGCCGCCTTGATGACTTCCTTCACACGGTCGGCGGAGCCGATATTGCCGGGATTGATGCGCAGGCAGGCAGCACCATTCATCGCCGCCTCGACGCCGCGTTTATAATGGAAATGGATATCGGCCACGATGGGCACGGTCACTTCCTTGACGATTTCTTTCAAGGCCGCGCTTGACGCCTCGTCGGGGCAGGATACGCGCACGATATCGGCGCCGGCGATTTCCAGCGCGCGGATCTGCGCAACGGTCGCCGCTACGTCGCTGGTCAGCGTATTGGTCATCGACTGCACGGTAATCGGGTGATCGCCGCCCACAGGAACCTTGCCCACGTAAACCGTGCGGGATTTGCGGCGGTGGACCTGCCGGTATGGGCGTGCGACATAGGCCATGGTTATTCCTGGAACGCCTTCTTGCGGCGCGAGCCTTTCAGCGTATCGGGGTTGAGCGGAACGCCGCGCAGGATATCGCCGCGCGCGCCCATGGATTTGGCATTGCCGTCGACGACGACATCCAGCCCGCCCGCATTGGTCGTGACCAGCGAATAGCCGGGACCGTTCGGCACGGAATAAGTGTCGCCCGCGCGCATGACGCGCTTGACGACGATGCGGCCCTGCGGGTCCGTCACCTGCACCCAAGTGGTTTGCGTGGCGCGCAGCACGACGCGGCTCTTGGTCGGTGCGACGTTGATGATTTCGCTGCCCGTGAGCGGCGGCAGTCCATCCGTCGTGATGGCCGCGGTCACATCAGTTTCAGGCTCCGACGGTGCGGTCGGTTTTTTGCCGGGAACAGGTGCGTTTGACGTGGTAATTAGACCATCGGTCGATGCCGCAGGTGCAGTGGCAGTGTTCGCCATAGCCGCGACAGGCGTCACGGGCGTGGTCAACGGGCCGGTTGCGATGCGTGAGGAAGTATCCTCAACCGCTTCCGCACCCGTCGCCTGCGCGATAGACGGGATGGGCGGCACGGACGGCGTTTCGATGATCGTGGGCGCGGGCGGGATGGCATTGGCGATTTCGCGGTCTTCTTCATCGCCGCCGGAGAATATCGCCCAGACGAGCATGATGATAAGGACGCAGACGCCCGCGCCGCCCAGCAGGAAGGGGTCCGGCATCTTGCTTTGCGCCAGCGGCTCGTTATGCGTGATGGTCGGGCGCGCGGCGGCACCGTTCTCCGCCTTGAATTTCGCGGCGATCTCGTTCGCGTCCAGCTTCAGGTATGTCGCATAGCTTTTGAGGAAGCCGAGCGCATAGGTCATGCCCGGCAGCGCGTCGAGGTGGTTTTCCTCCAGCGCTTTCAACTGCCCCACGCGGACGTGAATGGCGGAGGAAATTTCCGTCAGCTCCAGCCCTTTGGCGATCCGCGCCTGACGCAAAATCTCGCCCGCCTTCAGGGTTGCGCTGGGGGCGTGGACGGCATGGGTGGGTTCGCCGGAAGCGCGTTTGCGCTTTTTTTCTTTGTCCTGGGCCATGAAATTATTCTACTCGGTTGGTGACAGGTTGACGTGATGGTCGCGGGCGAACGATAAAAGCCGCTCCCGCAACGAATGCTCGCGCGACTGCATGAGCTGATCAAGATAGGGTTTGAGGGTGGTGGTATCCAGTGTGGGCAGCATGCCCTTGACCGCCTCGACCGACTGGGCGGAGACTGACAGCTGGCGGTAGCCCAGCGCGATCAGCACCATGGCCTCCAGCGGCGTGCCTGCCATTTCGCCGCAGACGCTGAACGGCACATTCGCCGCCGTGCATTTGTCGGCGATATCCTTCATCACGCGCAGCATGGCGGGTGACAGCACGTCGTAGCGGTTGCGCAGCGCGAAATTGTTGCGGTCGGCGGCAAAGAGATATTGCATGAGGTCGTTCGTGCCAACGGCGACAAAATCGGCCACGTTCAGCAGCGTATCCAGCTGCCACAGGATCGACGGCACCTCGATCATCGCGCCGAGTTCGATTTTATCCGGCACGGTGATACCGTTGCCGCGCGCGCGGACTTTTTCCATTTCGAGGAATTCTTTCGCGCGCTCGAATTCCGCGACTTCCGTCACGAAGGGCAGCATGATTTTTAACGGGCGGCCACGGCTACCGCGGATGAAGGCGCGGAATTGGGTGCGCAGCACGGCGGGGCGGTCCATGCCGATGCGGATCGCGCGCCAGCCGAGCGCGGGGTTTTCTTCCTCCGGCGCCTTGAAATAGGGCAGCGGCTTGTCGCCACCGATATCGAGCGTGCGGAACACGACAGGCTTGCCCGCCATCTTATCCATGATGTTGCCGTAGAATTCGGCCTGCGTCACGACCAGCGGATATTTCTGCCAGCCCATGAAGGAAAGTTCGGTACGGTACAGCCCGATGCCGTCCGCACCAAGCGCGGCCACGGAATCCACTTCGTTCATCAGGCCTGCGTTCAGGTGCACGGCAACCTTGATGCCGTCCTGCGTGACGGATTGCTGCTGGCCCTTCTGGCGGTAGAGGCTGGCGCGCTTGTCGCGGGCGTCCATCGTTTTCGTGTAGAGGTCGACGATGTAATCGCCGGGGCCGATATAGACCATGCCGTGGTCGCCATCGACGATCACTTGGTCGCCGTTGAAGACGAAATTGTGGATCATCAGATGCGACAGCAGGCGGTTGCTGAGGTCTTCGAGGTCCTGCAGGCGTTCGCGGATATAGGCGTCGCTGATCTGCATCATGCGGGCGCGGGTTTCGTTCTGCACCCGCTGCACGGCAGCCTCCGCGCTCAAGCCCTTTTCAATCGTCGCGTCGATGCGGGCGAGCCAACCGCGGTCTTTCGCGAACATCTGGTAGGCTTCGAGAATGTCGCGGCTTTCGGTACCCGACAGCACGGCGTTACGGTTGAGCATACGATCAATGGCGTTGTGCATCGATGCCAAGGCTTCGGCAAGGCGGGCTTTTTCAGCCTTCGCGTCTTCGGCCACGATCTGCTGCATGGCGATGCCCGGTTCATACAAAACCGCCGTGCCAATCGCGAGCCCGCGCGCGAGCGACGCGCCCGACACATGCGTCGGCTTGCCGCCCGACGAAAAGCTGGAATTGATTTCAAGGCGCGTCAGCAGCCCGCCGGTGATGACGATTTCCGCGACGACCATCGCGATGGTCTGCAGGATATCGACGGTTTCTTCCCCGTAATTGCGCGGCGATTTGCTGCGCACGGCCAAAACGCCGCGCACGCGCCCGCCGCGCAGCACAGGCACGCCGCAGAAGGAGCGGTAGGTGCCTTCTTTCTTGTCACCGATCACGATGGGCGATGCGGCGGCGGCAACGTCGCCGATATCGCCTTCGCCCACGCGGCCCATTTCGGTGCAGGCGGCGGGTTCGAGGTTTGAAGACGCGTAAAGCTCCAGCACCTCGCCCGCGCGCTGGATGTAGCAGGAGCATTCATCGGCGCGGAGTTCGCGCGCGACGAGGCGCACGATTTCATCGAGCTTGGTATCTGCCGGCTGGGCCGAGTTCATCAGGTCGCGCAGGGTCTGCATGATGCGGCGGGGGGCGGCGAAGGAAATCTGTGCTTCCACAAATTCGGACGACTTGAGGTCCCGCGCCTCCGCGGTTGTCGTCACTTCCGGCCATGTTTTCCGCCCGGCGTTCATCCGTATCCTTTAAGCCTGATCGAGGCCATAGGCCGTGTGCAGCGAGCGCACGGCGAGTTCGGTGTATTCTTCGGAAATCAGCACGCTGACTTTAATTTCGGAGGTCGTGATGACCTGAATGTTGATGCCCTTGTCCGCGAGCGTCTGGAACATTTTCGACGCAACGCCGACATAGGATTTCATCCCGATGCCGATGATGGAAACCTTCGCCACATCCGCGCTCGATTCAACCTGAATGCCCTTCAGCCCGTCATTCGCGGCGGCTTTCAGGATATCCAGCGTCTTGGGCAGATCGGCACGGCCGACGGTGAAGGTCAAATCCGTGCGCGCCTTGTCGGGCGAGACGTTCTGGACGATCATGTCGACGTTGATCGCGGCATCGGCAAGCCCGCCGAAAATCTTCGCCGCCACGCCCGGCACGTCCGGCAGGTTGCGCAAGGTTACTTTTGCTTCATCGCGGCTATGCGTAACGCCGCTGACAACTTCCTGTTCCACGATCTCGTCCTCATCCATTACCATTGTTCCGGGGATGTCGCTGCCCAGCGCGCCGTCGAAGCTCGACAGCACCTGCACCGGCACCTTTTCCTTCATCGCCAATTCGACCGAGCGGGTCTGCAAGACCTTCGCCCCGACCGACGCCATCTCGAGCATTTCTTCATAAGAAATCTTGGGGATTTTCTTCGCCTTCGTCACGATGCGCGGATCGGCGGTGTAGACGCCGTCGACATCGGTGTAAATATCGCAGCGGTCGGCCTTCAGCGCGGCAGCGACGGCAACGGCGGAGGTATCCGACCCGCCACGGCCCAGCGTTGCGATGCGGCTGTTGCCCGCCATGCCCTGAAAGCCTGCGAGGACCGCGACTTCGCCGCGCGCAAGGCTCGCGTGCAAATTGTCTGTTTCAATGCCCTTGATGCGCGCCTTGCCATGCACGTCGTTGGTCAGGATCGGCACCTGCCAGCCCTGCCAAGACCGGGCCGCGATGCCGCGCTTGTGCAGCGCCAGCGCGAGAAGGCCGGAGGTGACCTGTTCGCCCGATGCCACAATCGCGTCGTATTCGCGCGCGTCGTACAGCGGGTTGATGGCGGTGCAATAGCTGACGAGCTGGTTGGTGACGCCCGCCATGGCTGAAACGACAACCGCGACCTTGTGGCCGAGCGCGATTTCGGCAGCGACCTTGTTCGCCACGTTTTCAATAGCAGGAACCGTCGCGACCGACGTGCCGCCAAATTTCAGAACCAGTAATCCCATAGCCTCGCCTCGCGGGCCGTTTTGTACGGCCGATTTTTCAGCTTTTCAAAAAGCTTCTTATTTCTACCAAGTTATCAATTTTGGCAACTGAATCCGACTCATCTTTTTGATGAATCAGGAAATTTTCGTGCTGCTTGCCCCCGCCCCCGCATGGTATCCAATGGAGTAACAGCAAACGAGGGAACTTATGGGAAATATCACCGTCATCGGCTCGCAATGGGGCGACGAAGGCAAAGGCAAAATCGTGGACTGGCTGGCGGCGGAAGCCGACGTCGTCGTGCGGTTTCAGGGCGGGCATAACGCCGGCCATACCCTTGTCGTGGGCGAAACTACCTACAAGCTGCACCTACTCCCCTCCGGCGTCGTGCGCGGAAAACTCTCCGTCATCGGCAACGGCGTCGTGGTCGATCCCTGGGCATTGTTGAAAGAAATCGAACGCCTAACAGGGCAAGGCCTGACCATCACGCCCGAAAATTTAATCGTATCGGAAAGCGCGACGCTGATCCTGCCCGTCAACGCATCGCTGGATAAGGCGCTGGAGGAAGCGCGCGGCAATGCGAAAATCGGCACGACAGGCCGCGGCATCGGCCCTGCCTATGAAGACACCGTCGGCCGGCGCGCCATCCGCATGTGCGACCTCGCGCATCCGGAAACATTGAAAGCCAAGGTCGAGAAGCTCGCCTTCTACTACAACGCGCTCTACAAAGGCCTCAACGCCAGCCCCTTCAACGTCGATGAACTCGTCGGCCAGTTGCAGGAAGTCGCGCCGAAGATTTTGCCGCATGTCGCGCCTGCGTGGCGCGTACTGGATGACGCAAAAACCGCCAAGAAAACCGTGCTGTTCGAAGGCGCGCAGGGCGTGATGCTCGATGTCAACCACGGCACGTACCCCTACGTCACCTCCTCCAACACCATCGCGGCGCAGGCGGCGATTGGCGCGGGCGTGGGCGCGGACCAGATGGGTTATGTGCTGGGCATCACCAAAGCCTATTCCACGCGCGTCGGCTCCGGCCCCTTCCCGACCGAATTGTTCGATGCGGTGGGCGATACGCTGACCGAGCGCGGCCATGAATTCGGCACCACCACAGGTCGCCGCCGCCGCTGCGGCTGGTTCGATGCCGTGCAGGTGAAGCAGGCCGTGAAAATCTGCGGCATCAAGGGCATCGCGCTCATGAAGCTCGACGTGATGGATACGCTGTCGGAAGTGAGCATCTGCACCGGCTATACCGCCAACGGCAAGCATTACGATTACATCCCGGCATCGGAAGATTTGCAGGCGCAACTGAAACCCGTCTATGAAACCATGCCCGGCTGGCAGACCCCGCTGCGCGGTGTCAAGAAACTCTCCGACCTGCCCTCCAAAGCCCTCAAATACATCCACCGCCTCGAAGAACTGACCGGCGTTGAAGCCGTCATCATCTCCACAAGCCCGGAGCGGGATGATACGATACGGGTGAAGGAGATTTTGGGATAAGAAGATGGATGAAGACATTTCAAAAATCTTATATGCCATCTCAGGCTGGATCATGGGGCTTTTTAGCCAAGTTATCATCGATTTATATAGAAAAAATCGTGATGCAAAAGAGACCCTCAGGTCAGTAGTGATTGAATTGAATGAACTTCAATACAAGTTGGCAGTAACTACTTATACGATGGATCTGAAGTACGGGCGTCTCGAAAAGGATTTTATTATAACCCTCCAAGATATTTTAAATGGGTATAAGGGACTTCATAAGACCCGCAATATTAAGAAACTCATTGATTTACAATCAGAGTTACCTGATGAGAAAATTAAGGAATTTTGCGACACTCAATTGGCGGAAAATGGGGATGGCTCCCTCTTAAAAAAAATCCCAACTCCTTTTCTAGATTCTAAAATTTCTTCGCTAGGCTTGGTAAAAGAAAAATTCCGAAATCAGTTATTAGAAATAAAGGCCAATATCGGCATGCTTAACGAAATTATCGATGATTCCCGCTACTTTTTTAACCTTACCTATCAGAATATTTCTCCCGAGAACCACGATAAAGCGGTAAAAGCCGTAAACGATTCCTATTTAAATTATTCGAAGAGAGCTAAATTCATCATCTCACTGATAGCGAATACCACTTTTAGATGATGAAGATTCGATGTTCACTCTGCCATTAAGGACTAATGTTTATGTCTTGGAAACCATGCCCCTCCCCGAAACCCGGTGACGTGATCCGGTGGAAGGAACCGTTGCTGGCGGAGCCCACGCAAAAGCGCGGCAAGCGAGACGCGATTGGCGAACAGGCGGTGGTGGCCGCTGTCAGCTCGACCGATGAATTTGTGGTGATGCTGGTGGAGGAAGTGAAGCTGCTGTCCTTCACGACCGAGGCCGAGCCGAAACTCAACCTCCGTCCCGGCGACGCCATCCGCCGCCGCAAGGCCTCGCTGCAGGCCGGCAAGTGCGAGAAGCGCGGCGAGTAAACTCTCCTCCGCGCCTAGCCTTTCGGCCGCAGCGTGCTGCGCCCGCCGTCGACGTGCAACACCTGCCCCGTGATCCAGCCGGATGTATCGCCCAGCAGAAACGCGGCCAAGGCGGCAGAATCATCGGCGCTGCCGAGGCGCGGGATGGGGTGCATTTTTTCAATTGCCTCGCGCAATGGGGCAGATGATGTGAGCGGCGTCGCAATCGCGGTATCCGTCAGGCTGGGCGCAATCGCATTCACCCGCACGGTACCCGCCCATTCGGCGGCGAGCGCGCGGGTCAGCCCTTCGATCGCGCCTTTCGCCGTGCTTATGACCGTGTGATTGGCAAAGCCCTGCTGCACGGCTATAGAGGAGAACAGCACCACGCTGCCCTTGCCCTGCTTCAGCGATTTTTCCAGCAGCCGCAACGCGCGGATCGCGCCCAGCACATTCACTTCATACGAGCGCAGATAATGATCTTCATTGGCGGCCTTCAACGGGATCAGGTCGATGGAGCCGATGCAGTAGGCAAAACCGGAAAGCGGTTTGCCATCGGTGAAATCGGCGAGCGCCGCGCTGAGGCTGTCGGGTTTCGTCACATCGACCGCGCGGATATCGGCGGTTGCCGCCCGCAACGCGCTTGAGGCTTTATCCGGCTGGCGCATGGTGACGACGGGCTGCGCCAATCGAAGCGCCAGCGCCTCCCCGATGCCGCCATTTGCGCCCATCACGATGAAATTCTGCTCCGGCATTTTTTTCCGCGCTCCTGAAAAGAATAAGCTATGACACCCCTGCAATATCGGTCATAAACCCGTTCAAAATCCACAAAATAGACTGGGTAGTGTGATATATCTTGCACCCGCTAAGGGTAAATATAAGTTAATACATTGAAATAATTGAGTAATTTGTTGTAACACTCTGCAACAAGGAGTGACCCCTGAAAGCTGGCTTTTTCGGCCTGTATATTGCATATTGTTTAACAGCCGCACAGGAATGGCGGCACTTTAAATATCTGAATTTTTTAGCTAATTTGTTAGTTACTTTTGAAAGACCGCACGTTCCTGACGAAACCGCATGATATGACCGCCGCGTTCGTACCAAAGATGAACCACCGGCTGAAAGGTTGAAAATGGCACACGGATTTTACAAGACTGTCCTCTCCTTGAGCATCGCCGCCGTGATTGGCGCGATTGCCCCCGCACAGGCGCAGGAAGGCTACAAGCCCGCCTACCAGAATGTGGCGCTGCGCTATGACGTGGTGGAGCCGAAGAAGCTCGGCCTGCGCTATGACGTTTACGCGGGCGGCCTCAAGGCGCTGAATGCGAACCTCGAACTCGACCTGACGAAAGAGGCCTATGACATCGGCCTGAAGGCGGAGACCGACGGCTTTATCGGCAGCATGTTCCCGTGGGAAGCACAGTATAAAACGTCCGGCCACAGCGAAGACGGCGTGCTGATCCCCTCGATCTCCACCTATGCAATACGACCCCAAGGGCAACCTGCTGAAAACCACCGTGCAGCAGGGCCAGAAGGTCACCGTGAATAACGAGCCGAAAAAAGACCTCGCGAAAGACGCGGTCGATATGCTGACCGGCGCGCTGCTGATGATGCAGAACGCGAAGAACACCGAGAAATGCGAAGGCTCCTTCCCCGTGTTCGACGGCAAGCGCCGCTTCAACATCAACCTGACCGATGACGGCCGCGAGAACCTGGCGAAATCCGAATACTCCAAATTCTCCGGCGACGCGCTGCGCTGCACGCTGAAGGTGGAGCCCGTTGCAGGCTTCAAGCCCAAGGATAAAGAAAAAGGCTGGATGGCCGTCCAGAACCACACGGAAGCCCGCAAAAAGCTGCCGACCATCTGGTTCGCGCGCCTGGAAGAACAAGGCCCCGTCGTCCCCGTGCGGATGGAAATTTCCTCCGAATACGGCGCGGTCGTGGCGCATCTGTCGTCTTCGGCGAAGAAGTAACAAGAACATACCGAATAACGAAAATCCCCGCTCCGGCGGGGATTTTTTTATGGGTGTTTCTGCACGAAATTTGCACAATTCACAGCCCCCGTTTTCGTGTAATCTGCTGCAACAAACTGTGACTTGAAGCGGTGATTCCAAACTGCTTTGTTGATGACGGGGGAACTCTGGATATCATGACGAACAACAAGAAACTCGCCTGCATTATTTTGGCCGCCGGAAAAGGCACGCGCATGAAATCGGCGCTGCCGAAGCCCCTGCACGAGATCGCGGGCCGCAGCATGGTCGCCCATGCCATTGCGTCGTGCGAAGCGCTGAACCCCGAGAAAATCATCGTTGTCATCGGCCCCGACATGCCGCAGATGGCGGATGCCGTGAAGCCCCATGCGACCGCCATACAGGCCGTGGCGAACGGCACCGGCGGTGCTGCGCTGGCCGCCAAAGAGCATTTCAAGAATTTCGACGGCGATATCCTCGTCGTGTTTTCCGATACGCCGCTGGTCACGTCAGAAACCATGCAGCGCATGGTGGAGGCCCGCCGCCAGCTGCCGGCCATTGGCCTCACCTACTCCGCCTTCCGCCCCGCGGACCCCGCGAAATACGGGCGCATGGTGATGGATGACGACGGCACGCTGAAAAAGATCATCGAATGGAAAGACGCGACCGAAGCAGAACGCAAGATCACCCTCTGCAACGGCGGCATCGTCTGTGGCGATGGCGCGAAGCTGTTCGACTGGCTCAGCCAAGTCGGCAACGACAACGCGCAAAAAGAATACTACCTGACCGACCTGCCGCAGATCGCGCGGTTTTCTTCTGCCATGATACAGTCATCGGGCAGGACGTCACCATCGGCCCCAATGTGGTCTTTGGCCCCGGCGTGACGATTGCGAACAACGTCGAAATCCTGCCCTTCTGCCACATCGAAGGCGCGAGCGTTGCCGAAGGCGCGCAGATCGGCCCCTTCGCCCGCCTGCGCCCCGGCACGGCCGTCGGCGTTGATGCAAAAGTCGGTAATTTCGTGGAAACGAAAAACGCACAGCTCGGCGCGGGCGCGAAGGCGAGCCACCTGTCCTATCTCGGCGACGCCACCATCGGCGACCGCGCGACTATTGGCGCGGGCACGATCACCTGCAATTATGACGGCTACCTGAAACACAAAACGGTGGTGGGCAACGATGCCTTCATCGGCTCCAACACCGCCCTCGTCGCACCCGTCACCATCGGCGACGGCGCGATTGTCGGCGCGGGATCGACCATCACGCAGGATGTGGCGGCGGATGCGCTCGCCCTCACCCGCGCGCCGCAGCTGGCAAAGGATGGCTGGGCGCCCGTCTATCGCGAACAGAAACAAAAAGAAAAAGATTCCAAAAAGAAATAACCAAAGGAAGAATGTAATATGTGCGGCATCGTCGGCATCCTCAGCAAAGAAAAAGACGCGGCTCCCCTTCTGGTCGAAGGGCTGAAGCGGCTTGAATATCGCGGCTATGACAGCGCGGGCGTTGCCACGCTGGTCGATGGCAAGCTGGAACGCCGCCGCGCGGAGGGCAAGCTCATCAATCTCTCCGACAAGCTCGCAAAACAGCCGCTGCACGGCACGGTGGGCATCGGCCACACCCGTTGGGCGACGCATGGCGGGGCGACGGAGCGCAACGCGCACCCGCACATCACTAACGATGTCGCCGTCGTGCATAACGGCATCATCGAGAATTATCAGGAGCTGAAGGAAGAGCTGGAAAAATCACAGTTCCGCTTTGAATCCGATACCGACACCGAAGTCATCGCGCATCTGGTCACTTTCTATCTCCGTCAGGGCATGAAGCCGACGGTCGCGGTCGATCAGGCGCTAACCCGCCTGCGCGGCGCGTTTGCGATTGCCATGATTTTCTCCGGCGAAAAAGACCTCATCATCGGCGCGCGTTTCGGCACGCCCTTGGCAATCGGGTACGGCAAGGGCGAAATGTTCATGGCGTCCGACAGCTACGCGCTCGCACCCCTCACCGACAAAATTTCCTTCCTCGAAGACGGCGACCGTGTCGAAATGTCGCGCGCGGGCATTACCATCCGCAATATCGAGGGCAAGAAGGTCGAGCGCGAAATCCGCGTCACCGCACAGTCCGGTGCGCTGACCGGCAAGGGCGAGTACCGCCACTTCATGGAAAAAGAAATCAACGAACAGCCCGCCGTGATCGGCGACACGCTGAACACTTATATCAATCCGGCTACCGGCCATATCACGATGCCGGACGACATCATGAGCATTTCGGACGCGCCGAAAATCACCATCTCCGCCTGCGGCACGGCATACTATGCCGGTTTCGTTGCGAAATACTGGCTGGAACAAATCGCCCGCATCCCGACGGAAGTCGATATCGCCTCCGAATTCCGCTACCGCGAAGCGCCGATGCCGGCGGGCGGTGCGGCCCTGTTCATCTCGCAATCGGGCGAAACGCTCGACACGCTGGAGGCGCTGCGCTATTGCAAACGCCAGAGCCAGAAATGCGTCTCCATCCTCAACACCATCGAAAGCACGATCGAGCGTGAATCCCATGCTGTCTTGCGCACCCTCGCCGGCCCCGAAGTCGGCGTCGCATCCACCAAGGCCTTCACGACACAGCTGACGACGCTGGCCTGCCTCACCGTGGCCCTCGCCCGCAAGCGCGGTACGATTTCGGCGGAGCGCGAGAAGCAGCTGACCGATGCCCTGCGCGAAGTACCGTCCCGCGTCGCCGAACTGCTCGGCCATGACGAGAAAATCCGCGAAATGGCGAAGCATATCGCCGAAGCGCGTGATGTGCTTTACCTCGGCCGCGGCACTTCGTATCCCATCGCACTCGAAGGCGCGCTGAAGCTGAAGGAAATTTCCTATCTCCATGCGGAAGGCTATGCGTCCGGTGAATTGAAGCACGGCCCCATCGCCCTGATCGACAACGGCGTGCCGGTGATCGCCATCGCCCCCTATGACGCTTTGTTCGAGAAAACAGCCAGCAACGCGCAGGAAGTGATCGCGCGCGGCGGCAAGGTGCTGCTGATTTCGGATAAACAAGGCATCGCCAAGCTGAAGGATAAATCGGCCTGGACGATTGAAATCCCCGAATGCGATCCGTTCGTGGCTCCGATCCTTTACACCATCCCCGTCCAGCTGCTCGCCTATCACGTCGCGGTCATCAAAGGCACGGATGTGGACCAGCCGCGCAACCTTGCGAAATCGGTGACGGTGGAGTGATGCGTTACGCGCTCGCGCTGCTGCTGGTGTTTTTCTGCGGCAGCGCGATGGCGGACCGCAATGATCTTGCCGGATATAAAGGAGACCTGACGCTATCGTTCCACGGCCTGCCGGTTTTCGCCGATTACCCCGCCGAAGCCGCGCCGCGCCATCGCGCCAAGGATGTCGATTTCAAGGGCAACAAACGCGCATGGCAATACCGCACCACCTTGCGCACCGCGCTGGCGGGCGAGCCCGATTTCAACGGCCACTACGTTTTTGCCATCGCGGGCTGCGGCACGGGCTGCCAGCTCAACTGGATCGTCGATGTGGAGACCGGCAGGATCGTCTGGCACGGCCAGACCGAGATGGGCGTCGCCTACCGCACCGATAGCAGCCTGTTTATCCCGAACCTGTTCGAAACCCAGCTCGACCTCACCAATGGCCCCTATTTCAGCAACGCCAGCATCGCATTTTACAAAGTGCAGGCAGGCAAGGCGGCCAAGGTTGCCGAAGTGAACGGCAGCCAGAAAAAGCCTTAATGCCCTCCTCTCCGTGACAGCGCCGGATTGGTTTGCTATCCTTTAGGCATGAGCGCCCTTTCGCCCCGCAAGAAATTCGTCGTCTTCAGTGCCTGCCTCTTCGCGGCGGGCATCGCGGGCGTGTTTTTCATGGGGCCGCTCGCGCTTTACAAGGCGATACTGGGTGCCGGTTTTTTCCTGCTGATCATCAGCCTTGCCTCGCTGATCGGGCGCGGCTATTTCGCAACAGCACTTGTCATGGCCATGGTCGCCGCGCTGGCCGACCCCGCGCAGGTTTTCACGATGCCGGGTGATGTCGAGGGGAAACTGATCCTGAAGGCATCGGAAATCCTGACGGCCGTGCGCATCACGGCGGTCTTCGCGGCGCTGCTGCTGTTCGGCATCGGCTTTTACCATCGCTTCGGCCGCAAACCCGCCTTCATCCTCTATGGCGTTTTCGGCAGCCTTGCCTTGATCGCCGCGATTGTTGCGCTGACGGCGAACCGCGTCGCC
>JAQSWE010000154.1 GCA_029266795.1 Alphaproteobacteria bacterium
GCGCTCCGCCGCGCTGCAACCGCTGTCGAAAGCGCAGCAGGGCAGTCGCCTGTACCGCGCCGCCAATCGCCGCAAAAAATCCTCCTGATATCATCGCGTTGCGCACGTTGTTCATGCGGCAGTTGAATTGCGTCGCTTTATTGCCCTTGTTTGTGTTTCACATGAAACATTTAATGTAACTAGCTTATAAATATGAATTTATCCGGCGTAATGCCCTTGGCGCGCTGATGTGAAACTTTAAGAGAGATGTTTATGCTGTCTGGTATTAGGGGCTTGTCTTTTGCCGTGAATAACGTGAAATATAATCTGCACACTGACCGGAGTTCTCCTTTGAAAAAATATCTGTTCGCCCTTTTGCTCGTGGCCGCCGTTGCCGGCGCGCCCCTGACGGTAAACGCGCAGGCACAGGCGCAGCCCGAAGGCTTCAGCAACGTGTCGTCCAAGGACGCCGAATATCTGACGCTGGTTGAGAAGGCGCAGGCGAGTGACAGCAAGGCTGTAGACTGGTCCCAGCTGCGCAATGCCTATGTCCAGACTTCCTTCTACGATCCCTATGGCGGTGCGCAGGCAATATGGTATGCGCTGCAGCGCGCCGGCATGCTGGTCGTCGCGACCCCGTCAGATGAAAACGTGCGCGCCTATCACGACCTGCTGAACAAGCATTATGCACATTACCGCGCCCACCTGCAGGCGATCGATCTTTGGAACAAGACCAAGACCAGCGTTGTCAACAAGTCGCTCCATGAAAACGCCTTCCGTGAAATCCTGCGGTCCATCCGCCTGACGGGTGATGGCAAATCGCCGGAAACCGCTTTCCGCGTGATTGACCCGGCCGAGGAAAGCATGATCCTCAAGACCTTCCACTACCGCTTGATCGGGCAGGAGTTCCGCCAGAACAACGGCCAGTTCTGGGATGTGCTGAAATACATCAATCCGCAAGTCCTGGGCACCGACGGCAAGCCTGTGCAGCAGGAGATGTTTTTCAACGTGAACGTGATCCTGCAGGCCTCCGGAAACCGTTAATCCGGGCCGGATTTTTCCTTGATTTACAGAAAGATGTCGCAGCGCGTCAAAAAACACTGTTTTTTGCTTTGATTTGTTGGGAAACTGAGATATATAAACGGCTAAGTTAACCTCCCAAAATTTAGTATCTCTCAAATCCGGTCTCCGGAAACGAGGGGTCGCAGGAGGAAAACGGCACGAAGGAGCGTGGCTCAATTGGTAGAGCATCGGTCTCCAAAACCGAGGGTTGGGGGTTCGAGTCCCTCCGCTCCTGCCATTTCTTCAAACGGAATGGCTTGGCACTAAAAAGACAAAGGGTAAGGCAAGAATGTCGAAGAATATCGCCCAGTTCGCCCGCGAGGTCCGTCAGGAAACGCTGAAGGTGACCTGGCCCACGCGCAAGGAAACCGTGACCACGACAATCGTCGTCTTCATCATGGTCTTCATTATGTCGATGATCCTCTTGTTCTCCGACTGGGTCATTTCCAGCGCGATCAAGTTTATCCTGACACTCGGCACAAAATTTTAAGAGATTAGAAAATCATGGCACAGCGCTGGTACGTTCTTCATGTTTACTCCGGCTTCGAGAAAAAAGTCGCATCCTCCATCCTCGAAACCGCCAAGAAGCGCGGCCTCGACCAGTATATCGCGGAAGTGATGGTGCCGACCGAAGAAGTCGTCGAAGTCCGCCGCGGCCAGAAGGTCAATGCCGAGCGCAAATTCTTCCCGGGCTACGTGCTCGTGAAAATGGACATGAACGACGACGCATGGCACCTCGTCAAGAACACCCCGAAAGTCACCGGCTTCCTGGGCGCCGCAGGCACCAAGCCGCAGCCTATCTCGGAAACCGAAGCGCAGCGCCTGCTGAAGCAGATGGTCGACGGCGCGGAACGCCCCCGTCCTTCCGTCATGTACGAAATCGGCGAGCAGGTCAAAGTCTGCGACGGCCCGTTCAACTCCTTCAACGGCGTCGTCGAGGAAATCGACGAACAGAAGAGCCGCCTCAAGGTGCTGGTCTCGATCTTCGGCCGTTCCACGCCTGTCGAGCTGGATTTCAGCCAGGTCGAAAAGACCTGATACGGGATTTATCCTTTATGCATACAGGCTGTCCTTAAATGGAATGGCTTTTTGATCCAACCGCCTGGGCGGGCCTCGTCACGCTGATCGTGCTGGAGCTTGTGCTCGGCATCGACAACCTCGTCTTCATCGCCATCCTCGTCGACAAGCTGCCGCAAAAGCAGCGCGACCGTGCGCGAAAGCTGGGGTTGTTCCTCGCGCTCGCCATGCGTATCGTTCTGCTGGCGGCGATCTCTTACCTTGCCTCGCTCACGACGCCCTGGCTTCACCTTTTCGGCAAGACGTTCTCTGCCCGTGACTGCATTCTGATCGGCGGCGGTTTATTCCTGCTCTATAAGGCGACGACCGAGGTGCATGGCCGCATCGAGGGGCATAGTCACCGAAAAGGGCCGAAGCTGAAGGCGCAGTTCTGGATGGTGGTCATCCAGATCATCATCCTCGATGCCGTTTTCTCGCTCGACGCCGTCATCATGGCGATCGGCATGACGGAACACCTGATGGTCATGATTATCGCGGTCACGATTGCCATCGGCATCATGGTGTCGATCAGCAAGAGCCTCACGACATTCGTCAACAAGCACCCGACCGTCGTCATGCTATGCCTCGGCTTCCTGTTGATGGTAGGTTTCACGCTTGTACTCGACGGGTTCGGCTACCCCCTGCCCAAGGGATACCTTTATGCGGCGATCAGCTTCTCCATCGTGGTCGAAAGCTTTAACCAGTTCGCGCAGGCGAAACTGAAAAAACGTATCAAGACGACAGATGTGCGCGAACGCACGGCGGATGCGATCCTGAAGCTGATGGGCGCCAAACCGCTGGAGACGGTCGAGGAAGTGCGCGAGGCGAACGCCGTGCTCGCGGAGGCCGCGCAGACAGGCGTGCTGTCATCGTCGGAAAAGCAAATGCTGCGCGGTGTGCTGAACCTGGCCGCGCGCCCCGTTCATACCATCATGACGCCGCGCCGCGACGTCGTCTCCATCAACATGGCGCTGCCGGAAAAAGACATCCTGGATGCCGTGCGCAAGGCGGAGCGTTCACGCCTGCTGGCGGTGGATGGCGACGTGGATAACGTCATCGGCATCCTGCGCAAGGACGAGTTCCTCGCGAAATGGCTGGGCGGCGACCGCCATACGCTCGACCGCCTGCTGGAAGAGCCGTTGTATGTGCGGGAAGACACAACCGTCATGGCGCTGCTGGAATTCCTGAAAAAATATCCTGCCGGCATCGCCGTCGTGACGGATGCCGAAGAGAATGTCGCGGGCGTGGTGACGCATCTCGATCTGCTGGAGGCGATTGCCGGCGAATTCCCGAGCCAGCATGAACCCTACGCGCCGCTGTCGATCCATGAAAATGCCGAGGGCGGTCTCACCATCGACGGCATGGCGTCGGTCTATGATGTGGCGCACAAGCTGGCGGTCGATTACACGCCGGACGGGCATTTCGCGACGATTGCGGGCCTTGTGCTCCACAGCTTCGGTCGTATGCCCGCAGTGGGTGATAAACTCGACTGGCAGGGCTGGCGTCTCGAAATCCGCCAGATGGACGGCCGCCGCATTTCGAAAATCAAGGCCAAGAAGATTCCGGAAGACGAATAGTCACTGTCAGGGCTTGCGGTCGTTCCGGCGCGCCAGCTTTTTATAGGCCTTTGTCTGCGCCTTGCCCTGTTCTTTATCGCGCGGCGCGGCCAGAAGGATTTTTTCCGTCACCGCTGCCGCCAGTGAATTTTTAGGCGCTGTGTTGAAAACATCCGCGACATTTTCCAGCCATTCCTGCGGTGTCAGGCGGCGCAGCGTGATGATGCTGTCCGGCAGCTCTGCGGCGCGCGGCGCGCGGTGGCGTATCTTGTCGAACACGCTTTTCAGTCTTTCCGCCATGTCATGGCCGCTCTGCGGCTGCTTGCGCACCGCGCGCAGCCAGCTCAGGCGCTGCGCCAACTCCTCGATCTCGCCGGCGGCGGGGGCGTGCCGTTTGGAAATGGTTTCCGCCATGGCCTGCACCGCCGCAGGCGACAGGGGCAGGTCGCCGATATGGCGGAGTGCGGCATCTAGCGCGGGGGAGGTGGTGTGCACGCCCGGTGGTTTCAGCGCGCGCTGGAGCGACACCTCCTGTGCCTGTTCAATCGTGATGTCTTTTTGCGCGAGGCAGCGCAGGATCGCGAAGACATCCGCCGCCATTTCGGCCTCGGCCTTCTCGTGGGATGCCGCGCCCTGCAGGGAAGGCCTGCCGCTGACATGCGTGCCGCGCCAGTTCTGCGTGAAACCGTTGCGCGCGACGACATGCCCCAATTCGTGCGCGAACACATAAGCCGCTTGATGCGCCATGCTCGCGCTGCTGCCGAGGTATTTTGCCTTTGGCCTCGATGATGCGGCGACCAGCACATGGCCGCTCGCGTAATCAACCTCCGCCAAGCCGTTCTTGAGCAGGAATTTTTCGGCGGCGTGATGGATCGCGGTCTCTGCCGTGTCGCCCGTTTCCGCAAAGGACTGGACAAAGGCGGGGGAGGTCGCGCGCAGCCAGTCGCGAATTTTTTGCGGCGCATCGGCGGCGGCGAGATCGATAAACGTCACCCGCGCGGTTTCCAGCGGATAGTCGCGCTTCGCCGCCGCAACGGCGGCTGCGAAGTCGAAATCGGGGGATGTGGCGGGTTTGTCTGTCATGACCATCCGGGGCTTAAATATTTTACATAGATATTACAACCACCTAACGGTGTCAACATCGTCGCTGGAGATGGTTAACATAATTAATGAAATTTTCAACAATATCAGGTATATATAAGACATCCGAAGAGGGAGAGACAGTTGGCGGCACATGATCCTGCATCCGGCGCATTGAGCGGTGCCTTCCAAAGTGAAAGCGCGGCTCCTGCCGATCGTGCGGCAGACGCGGTTGCCCTGAAGGAGGCCGAGCGCCGTCGCAACCACGAGCTCCTCGCCGCCGCCCGCACGGGCGATATTCCGAAGGTGGAAAAGCTTATCGCAGAAAAAGCCGACGTCAATTTTGCAGATGTGGCGGGCGACACGCCGCTGATCGAAGCGGCGCGCATGGGCCATGTCGAGGTTGCAGAAATTTTGCTGAACGCAACGGCGAATCCAAATCACAGCAACCAGTTGATGCTGCATCCGCTCATCCTCGCGGCTGCCGATAACAACGCGCCCATGGTCCAACTGCTGCTGGATCACGGCGCCGACCCGAACCAAAAGGGAGATGCCGATATCACGGCCCTGATGGTGACGGCGGAATCCGGCAACGATAATATTGCGGCGATGCTGATCGACAAAAAGGCGCTGCTCGATACCGTCGACGAAGGCGGAAATACCGCCGCCTTGCTGGCGGTGATGAATGGCCGTGAATCGACGCTGCGGCTGTTGAAACAGCACGGCGCAAACATCGACATTCCCAACAAGGCGGCCTTCACGCCGCTGACGCAATCCATCGACAAGGGCGACAATGCGATGTTCGACGTGCTGGCCGAACTTGGCGCCGATATGGTGACGCCGCCGGACGGGCGGCCCGCGCCGATCATGCAGGCAGCACGCGGCGGCAATGCGCATGCGCTGGGCCATATGATAAAATCGGGCGTGCCTATCGATGTGAAAACCCCAACCAATAATGACCTTTTGATGTTTGCTGCGCGCTCCGGTTCTGTGATCGCGGGCAAACTGCTGATTGATGCCGGGCTCGACCTGTACGCCAAAAATGACAGCGGGCTGGATGCGCGCGCACAGGCGGTGGAGGAGGGGCATACCGCCTTCGCCGACCTGATTGACTCTGAACGCGCAAAGCAGCTGCAAAGCGCCATGCGGAATACAAAACAGGGCGGCGGCACCGCCGCGCCCCGCACGGCGTCGTTTCGCAAGAAAGGTATAACCGCATGACCGGAGAACGCGCCCCGCTGGATATGGCAGCCCTTGCACCGCCGCGCTCACCCGATATGCGTGGGGCGTTCAATAGCGCCGCGCGCGCGTTAACCGAAAAACGCGAGATCTTGTACACGCATGACGACCTTATGTCGGCCGTCAGCCAGAATAACGCGCGACTTGTGAAGGCCATTATCTCCAGCGGCGTTGACGTGAACGGAATCAATGCCAACGGTGTCGACGCAGGCGATACGGCGCTCATTGTCGCCGTGCGGAAAAACAGCACAGAAATCATCAAAGTTCTGATGGACAATCATGCCGACCCCGGGATCCGGGACCGCAAAGGATTGACGGCTGTTAATGTGGCCATAAAATCCCTGCATCTGGGAGCAGTCGAAGCACTCTTGGAAAATGGGGCGAGCCCGAATGCCCAGAACCCCGAGGATATACGCCCG
>JAQSWE010000155.1 GCA_029266795.1 Alphaproteobacteria bacterium
ATCGTCTTCGTAGTTTTTCTTGATCTGCTTCATCTCCGCGATCAGGCGCTCGCCGCCCGCTTCGAAACGGATTTCCGCGAAGCCTTCGAGGTTTTTTTTCACCGCGTCAAAATAATGCCATTCGATTCTCCCGCGCTCTTTCGCCTCGGGTGCGCCCATTTTCTGCAGCAGATCATTGATGGCATAGAGCATGCGATTTTCTCCCTGTTCATTTTCAAAATAAGGCAAATTGGTTGAGAAAGCGTTGCACTTGGTTGCCATAACGCGCGCAATTGACAGCGGCAGATGCCGCGCCCATGATTGGCTTATCCGATTGAAATGCGCGACTTATGGGGCAGCCATGAAGAATCCGCTGACATCCGCCGCTGGTAAACTTCGCAGTTTTGCGCAGAAATTTTCCCTGCCGAAAAAACCCGAAACGCCCAAATCCTTTATCGACGGTCTGGGCGATAGCGGCATCATCGGCGGCCTCGCGCTGATCGGTACGGCGGCATTTATGACGGCTGCACCCAGCACCATGCTGCTGGCCGGCGGCGCTTTTGTCATTGCAGGCGCAGGCGCGAAATTCGCGGCGGCGAAAATGCCCGCCCCGCAGCTGGATGTGACCGCGCAGCCCAAAGCGGCGATACCCGAACAGCAATCATCGCCGCGCTGGACGCAGAAAATTTCCAAGGCGTTTACAAACGCGCGCGACCACAAGCCGAAGCCGCCGAAACCATCGGCACCCGCACCCGCGCCGAAACCTTTTTAAGAATTTATTGCGGCAATACCGGCAGCGACGCCGCGCCATCGCCAAGCGCGCGTTGCAGCATCACAACATCCAGCCATCTGCCGAATTTGAAGCCGACATCTTTCAGGATACCGGTTTCCTTGAATCCAAATTTGCGGTGCAGTTCGAGCGACCCCGTATTCGCACTATCCCCTACTACGGCTACCATCTGGCGTAGTTTTAATGCGATGCACGCCTCGATCAATCCGGCCAGCAAGGTGGAGCCGATGCCGCCACCGATATAATCGGGATGCACGTAGATGGAATTTTCGACGGTGAAGCGGTAGGCGGGGCGCGGGCGATAAGGGCCTGCATAGGCATAGCCCGTGATAATACCGTTTGATTCAGAGACCAGATAAGGAAGACCCGCCGCCGCAATCGCCTCAAAGCGTTTGCGCATCTCGGCCTCGTCGGGCGGCTGCAATTCGAACGAGCCCGTGCCGTTTAAAACGTGATGCGCATAGATTGCCGTGATCGCGCCGATATCCTGCGCTGTCGCGGGCCGCAAGCCGGTCATCCGTTCTTGCCTTCCAGCTCGCGGATGACGGCGCGGACCTGTTCCAGCGCCCAGTCGATCTGTTCGCGCGTGATGGTGAGCGGCGGGGCGAAACGCACGACGGTATGGTGCGTGTCTTTGGACAAGATGCCCTTTTCCATCAGCTTTTCGCAGACCTTGCGGGCGGTGACGCGCGCAGGATCGAAATCCATCCCGATCCACAAGCCGCGGCCGCGCACACCGGTGACGAGCGGGCTGTTGATGCCGCGCAGCTGTTCCTGCATATAGGCACCGAGGATGGCGCTGTTCTGCACCATGCCTTCTTCTTCGAGAACCTTGAGTGCCTCGAGGCCAACGGCCGCGGCCAGCGGGTTACCGCCGAAGGTGGAGCCATGGCTGCCGGGCTTGAACAATTCCATCACGGCTTTCTTGCCGACGATGGCGGAAACGGGCAGCAAACCGCCGCCGAGCGCCTTGCCGAGGATCAGCACATCGGGCAGCACGTTTTCATGCTGGAAGCAGAACATCTTGCCGGTGCGGCCAAGGCCAGACTGTACTTCGTCGAGGATCAGCAGCACGTTTTTCTCGTCGCACAATTTGCGCAGGCCCTGCAGGAAGCCGTCATGCGGCGTCTTGATGCCCGCTTCGCCCTGAATGGGCTCGAACAGGATGGCAGCAGTGTTCGGCGTGATCGCGGCTTCGATTGCTTTCAGGTCGTCGAACGGCACAGATTTGAAACCGGGCGTGAAGGGGCCAAAATTCTTGCGGTAATCGGGTTCGGTCGAAAAGCTGATGATGGTCGTGGTGCGGCCATGGAAATTGCCGTCGGCCACGATGATCTCGGCCATGTTTTCGGGAATTTTCTTGACGACATAGCCCCACTGGCGCGCGGCCTTCACGGCGGTTTCGACGGCTTCCGCGCCCGTGTTCATCGGCAGCACTTCATCAAGGCCGGTCACCTGCACCAGTTTCTCGACAAATGGGCCGAGGGTGTTGGTGTGATAAGCGCGGCTGCACATCGCCAGCTTGCCGACTTGGTCGGTCAGCGCCTTGACGATGCGCGGATGCGAATGGCCGCAGCTGACCGCGGAATAGGCGCTCATCATGTCGAGGTATTTCTTGCCTTCATGATCCCAGAGGTAGCAACCCTCGCCGCGGTTGAGGACGACCGGCAGCGGGTGGTAGTTTTTCGCCACAAACTGCGCTTCATGCTCGATCAATTTCTGGGTCGGGGATTTGGGCGAGAACATCTCGATGATTTTATTTAACATAAATGCTCACTTGAATTGGTTTGGGCATAACTATAGTATGGCCGCATCTGACAACCCCGAGTCTGCTTTCGGGCCGCCATTTCTGGCCCCGAGTATCAGGCTCCCTAGGAGAAAAAGCAATGCTCATCGGATGCCCCAAGGAGATCAAGACCAAGGAATTCCGCGTCGGCCTCACCCCGACTTCCGTGCGCGAATATGTGCGCAACGGCCATCAGGTTATCGTTGAAACCAATGCCGGTGCCGGCATTCAGGCATCCGACGACGATTACATCAAGGCAGGCGCGAAGATCGTCGCCACCGCCAAGGATGTGTTCGACAAGGCCGAGATGATCGTGAAGGTGAAGGAACCCCAGCCCGTCGAAACCGCGATGATGCGCAAAGGCCAGATCCTGTTCACCTATCTGCACCTCGCGGCTGACGCGACGCAGGCAAAAGGCCTGATCGATTCAGGCTCGGTTGCGATTGCGTATGAAACAGTGACGTCCGACCGCGGCGGCTTGCCGCTCCTCGCGCCGATGTCCGAAGTCGCCGGCCGCATGGGCGTGCATGTGGGCGCGTACTTTCTGCATGTGGCGAATGGCGGTTCCGGCATTCTGCTCGGCGGCGTGCCCGGCGTGAAGGCGGCGGAAGTCGTCATCATTGGCGGCGGTGTGGCCGGCACCCATTCGGCGAAGATGGCCGTGGGTCTGGAAGCGCGCGTCACGATCATCGAAAAATCGCTCGACCGGATCCGCTACCTTGAAGACCTCTTCGGCTCCCGCGCGAATATCGTTTATTCGACGCAGGACGCGGTCGACCAGTATGTTTCCCAGGCCGATCTCGTGATCGGTGCGGTGCTGATCCCCGGCGCGCTCGCGCCGAAACTGATCACGAAAGCGCACCTGAAGCAGATGCGCCCGAAATCGGTGATCGTCGATATCGCGATCGACCAGGGCGGCTGCGCGGAAACGTCGAAAGCGACCACGCATGACAATCCGACCTATGAAGTCGACGGCATCCTGCATTATTGCGTCGCCAACATGCCGGGTGCGGTTCCGCGCACCTCCGCATACGCTCTGAACAACGCTGTCCTCCCCTATGGCATCGAAATCGCCAACAAAGGCTGGGTCAAGGCATTGCAGGACAACAAACACCTGCGCAACGGTCTCACCGTCTGCAAAGGCAAAATCACGCAGGCGGAAGTCGCCCGCGACCTGAAACTCGATTACTCCAAAGCAGAAGAAAGCCTCGCAGCATGATCTCGTTCCTGAAAAATTTCCTCGCCGGTGAAAAATCCCCGGAAGAAAAAGCAACCATTTCCGCTCTTGCCGCTGAAAAGCAGCATGACGTCCTCGTCGTCGGCGACCAATACGCCGATGAGTCTTCGGAAGACGAAGAAGACTGCGCGCCTGTGGGCGGTTGC
Source organism: Alphaproteobacteria bacterium (assembly GCA_029266795.1). Classification (GTDB taxonomy): domain Bacteria; phylum Pseudomonadota; class Alphaproteobacteria; order Micavibrionales; family UBA2020; genus JAPWJZ01. The sequence goes on from JAQSWE010000155.1 coordinate 3,939, forward strand.
GGGGGCTGCGGCTGCCGCAGCTAAGCTGATACAAGATTGGAAAAGCCCCGTTCGGTGCGCAAACCGGCGGGGCTTTTTTATATCCGGCTTCTGGATTTAGGGTCGAGCCTGTTTTGCAGCCTGTCACCGAGGAAGTTGAACGCCAGCACGGTCGCGAAAATCATCGCTCCCGGATAAACCGTCAGCCGCGCATGTTCCCAGATCGTCTCTTGCGCATTCGTCAGCATATTGCCCCAGCTGGGCAGCGGCGGCTGGATGCCGAGGCCGAGGAAGCTGAGGACGGATTCGACAAGGATGATATTTCCCGCTGTCAGGGCTGTGGCGACAACGATAGTCCCCAGCAGGTTCGGGAAGATGTGCCGCAGCACGATCTTGAACCCTGTCCGCCCCAGCGCCCGTGCGGCGCGCACAAAATCCATCTCCTTCAGCGTCAGTGTGCGGGCCCGTGCAAGACGTGCGACTGTCGTCCAGCTGAGCAGGGAAATGATCGCGATGATTTTGTAAAGGCTGGCGCTCGGCGCATTCGCAAAATCGCCGAGTCCCAGCTTGCCGATATCGAGTGCCGACAGAATGATCAGCAGCGGCAGCGCAGGCAGCGAAATCAGCATGTCGGTGAAACGCATCAACAGCGCATCCCATCTGCCGCCCGCATAACCTGCCGCCATGCCAAGCGTCGTGCCGATAAAGGCGGCGACAAGTCCTGCGATGATCGCGACCAGTAATGACACCTGCCCGCCATAGAGCAGCCGGATAAACACATCGCGGCCCAATTCGTCGGTACCTAGGAAATGCGTGGAAGACGGTGACAGGAATCGGCTACCCAGATCGGCTTCGTTCCCTGCCAGTGACAGGGCATTTTCTATTGCGCCGGCGGAGAAACAAACGGCTAGCAGCGCCAGCAGGAAACCAAGCGGCAGATAACGGCTCATCGCTTCACCCCGTAGCTGACGCGCGGGTCGAGCGCGGCATAGAGGAAATCGGCCATGAAATTTGCCAGCAACACAAAGAACGTCAGGATCAGGAAGCCGCAGAGCGCGAGGTTATAATCGTTCCCCATCACCGCATCGAACATCAGTTTGCCCATGCCAGGAAACCCGAATACGGCCTCGACGGTCAACGCGCCTGAGAACAGGGTGCCAAGATCGAGCATCAAGATGGTCAGCACCGGCGGCAGCGCGTTTTTAAAAGCGTGGTTCCAGACGGTGCGGGCGGGCGAGCAGCCCTTGGCGCGCGCCGTGCGGATATGATCGGCGCGCAGCGCGTCCGTCATCGCGGCCCGCAGATGCCGCACATAGACGGCAAGTCCGGAAACCGCAAGCGTCGCAACCGGCAGCGTCATGGCGCGGATGTCATCCCCGAAATCTCCCTCCAGCGATGCCCCCGCCGGCAACCAGCCAAGTGTTACAGCAAAGAGTGATATCAATAAAATCCCCAGCCAGAAATGCGGCAGCGAAATGCCCGCAAGGCAGAACAGGTTGATCGCCCTGTCCGACCAACTGCCCAGATGTCGGGCGGCATGCACACCCAATGGCAGCGCAAGCATAAGCGTAATGATGAGCGATATTCCCAGCAGCAGCCCCGTATTGACGAAGCGCGGCCACAATACTTCCAACACGGGCATATTATAAAGGCGGCTATAGCCAAGATCACCCTGCAGCGCCGCCGTCAGCCAGCGTCCATAGCGCACCGGCAATGGCTGGTCGAGGCCGTAGAGCGCGCGCAACCGCGCGGCGTCTTCCGGCGTGAAACGGGGGTTGCCAGCAGCCATCAGGTCGATGGGATCGCCCGGCATCAGCCCGATCAGGATATATACAAGGAATGAAACGGCCAGCAATGTCAGCAGCGCCTGCAACAGGCGGTTAAAGGCCAGTGCTGCGCTCATTTCTTCAGTTCGTCCGCCTCGCGCAAGCAGTCTTTTTTCTGCCCCTCGTCGCTCATGCCGTTGCAAAGCTTCTTCAGGCAGTCCTTTTTCTTCTTCAGGCTGCCGATTTTTTCACAGGCATCGACCTCTTTCTGGAAGTCGAGAGATTCGTCGACCATCAAGGTGCCTTCCATCTGCCGGATGCGGTATTCGGTCATGTAGCGCAGCGTGTAGCGGATATCCGCCCAGCGCGGGGGCGGCACTGTAAGCCATTTGCCGCCTTCCATCGCGCGCAACGGGTCACACAGGTCTTCAGGGAGGTTATCGGCAGGATATTTGGCGTCAAGTGCCAGTACGCGCTTCAGGCTTTTCTCGACCGTGAACTTGTCCATCTGCTCGTCTTCCGGGAATTCCGGATGCGGCACGAGCGCAAGGACCGTTCCGACGTTATCGACCGCCTTTGGCGATCCGCAGCGCAACGCGTCGAAACGCGCCCGGTAACGCCCGAACTGCCACCAAAACAGGGATTCGTCTGTCTTGCCGATCTGGTCGAGGCGCGACGAATAGA
>JAQSWE010000156.1 GCA_029266795.1 Alphaproteobacteria bacterium
CATCATGACACCGGCGGTAGCTGGGGCGATAGCGGCGGTGGCGGCGGTGACTCCGGCGGCGGCGGTGGAGATGGCGGCGGGGGTGGCGGCGGCGACTAAGCCAGACTTCATATTGAGGGATAAAAGAAGGGGCGAAGCGTTTCGCCCCTTTATTTATTCTCGCTCATCGCTTTCGCAAAGGCGGGGAAATCAAGCGCGGTGTTGTGGTCATGCACGATCTTCCAGCTGCCGTTTTCCAGCCTGAAGACATACGTAAGCCAGGATTCCAGCGCGGGGCTGTCGGGTTTGGCCTGATAGGTGTATTTCACGACCGCCATCGCCATGTCTTCGCCGACGACGGTATGGATGACTTTGCTTTTCCAGCTCCAGCGGTTGTCCTTGAACCATTCGCGGTGGATATCGATGATCTGGTCGGGCGTGGTAAAGGCATGCCCGTTCTGGACGATGGTGTACATCGTCTTGTCGCCCGTGATGCTCGCCTTGAATGCCTCGATATCGCGGTGTTCGATGGAATCGAAATGCTTTTGCAGCGCGGCGTTGAAATCGGGTTTCATGGTGATCGACCTCTGACAGGAACATGCCATTAAAATGACGAATAATGATAACAGGAAACTGATGTGCTTCAAGGCGTCGGTGCTTTTGGCGCGGCGGGTTTCGGGCCGAGGCCCAGTTTCTTCGCCAGCGCAATTTTTGCATCCGCATATTCTGTCTTCAAGCGGTCGGATAAATCCGCAACGCTCGGCAGGTCGGTGATGTTGCCGGAGGCCTGTCCCGCCGACCAGACGTATTTCCACGCCTTGCCTTCTTCCCCCGGCGGGGTCGGGATTTTGTCGGCACCGGGGCCGCGCTTGCGCAGGTCTTCGGCGTCATAGCCGTTCTGCTCGATGCTTGCTTTCAAAAAGCTGCCCGCGATGCCGCTGATGGCGGAGGTGTAGATGATGTCGGATGAACCCGAATTCAAAACCATTTTTTTGTAATCAGGTTCTGCTGCGGATTCCTTGGTCGCCAGAAAGCGTGTGCCCATGAGCGCGAAATCCGCGCCCATCGTCTGCGCGGCAAGGATGTCTTTGCCGGTCGTCAAACCACCCGCCAAAATCAGCAGCCCTTCATAAAACTGCCGTATTTCGCCCAGCAGCACGAAGGGATTGACCGTGCCAGCCTGTCCGCCCGCGCCGGCTGCCACCGCGATGATGCCATCGACGCCAGCCGCGACCGCGTGCTTGGCTTCTTCGGCATTCAGCGCGTCCTGCACGATGATGCCGCCATAGGAATGAATCTGCTTCACGATTTCGGGCGTGACCGCGCCCGAGGCATGGACGACAGGCACCTTATATTTCTCGCAGAGCGCAAGATCGGCCTGCAGCCGCGCGGAATTCTTGCGCACCGAGAGGTTGATGGAATAGGGGGCGACCGTCTTGCCGGGGTTCTTCGCCTTGTAATCGGCAAGGCCGTCAGTCACGTCTTTCAGGAATGTTTCGAAATCCGCCGCCGTCCATTTGCTGCCCGCTGGAAAACTGCCGACGATGCCTTCCTTGCATGACGCCAGCACGAGATCGGCGTTGGAGACCAGAAACATCGGCCCCACAATCAGGGGCAGGGATGTTTGGGCGCGCAGGTCGTCAGCGGGTTTTGTCATGCAGACACATTAGGCCTGCGATAGTTGCGAGTCAATATCATCTAGCTTATGGCAATCAAAAACAGGTTGCCGATACGCCGTTAAAATCGGATACCAAAAGAATGAAACGTTTCTTCATCACCATCGCCGCGCTGCTGCTGGTAATCATCGTCGCTATCGGCATTTTCGTCGGCACCACTATTCAACGCCTGCAGGAAAAAGGGGCAAAGGTGGAGTCCGGGCTGCAGCAATGGGCCAAAGATAAACGGGACATCACCGAACCCTATGCGCTGGCGCAGCAGGTGAAGCCTGCGCTCGATGCCGGTGAATTGAAGCAGGCGGAAACCCTGCTTGATAACGCGCTTTCCATTCTCAACGAACCTGCCGCGCCCAAGGCGGTGCTGCCCAAGCATGGTGACAGCGACCTGTATGGCAATGCGCAGGCGATCACCATCGACGGCTATGACGGGCAGGCGATGGAACCCGCCCTGAGCGCGGACGGTCAGACGTTATTCTTCAACAACGAAAAAGAAGCATCCGCCCAGACAGACCTGCACTTTGCCACGCGCACGGGCGACCTCACCTTCAAATATGCGGGCAAGCTGTCGGGCGGCAACGGCGACAAACTCGATGCCATTCCCAGCATCGACGAGAGCGGGCGGTTTTATTTCACCAGCCTGCGCAGCTACGCCGAAAATTTGCAGTCATTGTATACCGGCAAATTCAACGGGCGCGAACTGCTCGACCTGCGCGCCGTGCGCGGCGACATTACCCCCAAAACCCCCGGCGAGATCAACATGGATGCGTCCGTTAGCGTTGACGGAAGACAGATGTACATCGCCCGCGCGCGTTTCGAACGCGGCAGCGTGGTGCCCAAGGAATCCGACCTTATGCTCGCGAACATCGACGGCTACGGCAATTTCCGCATCGCGCCCGACAGTTTTGCGCAGCTCATCAACGTGAATTCCGACGCGCTGGAATATGCACCCGCGATTTCGGCGGACGGGCTGGAGCTTTACTTCACCCGCGCCATCGAAGGCGATGTGCCCCATATCATGGTCGCCACGCGCAGCAACACCAGCCGCCCCTTCGATGCGCCAAAGGCGCTCGTGGCACTGGAAGGATTTACCGAAGCCCCCGCCACGCCCAAGGACGGGCAGGAGATGTTCTTCCACAAGAAAGAGGGCGGGAAATACAGCCTTTTACGCGTGGTCCGGAAAAAGTAAGCAGGTGTTGACAAAACACCCCCAAATCACTTATTCATAAGGGCGAAAACGGGCGGAATATACCAACCCCTGTGCCTTAAGTAACTGATTTTACTAGGTAAGCTGTTGTAGCTCAGTGGTAGAGCACCCCCTTGGTAAGGGGGAGGTCGGCGGTTCAATCCCACTCAACAGCACCATTTCCCTTCAAATTATTCGCTAAACTGAAAATCCCATCGTTACTGGCGTGACTTTTTTGCGTTTGCATCACGCCCACGAAAAATCCCCCTTTCGTCCAAAAGGGGGATTAGTTCGCAAGGAATAGTGAATGGATCAGAGCTGAACGCCGTTATTCGGTTTCTTGCTGCGGCTGCCCGCAGGCGTGTCATCGGTTACGCTGGGGAAGTTGGTGCGGCTGCCGAACGATCCGCTGAGGCTGCTGTTCCAGTTGCGCTGCGGCAGCAGGTTGCCCATGCGGTAGCTTTCGCGGCGCTTGATGTTGATCAATTTATCCGCGCCCGCACCTGCAAGCCCGCCGCCCAGCAGGCCGATGCCGGCATAGATCATGACCTCCAGCCATTTGAACGGCTGCACGTCGAGCCCGCCCGCGAAGTTGTTCTGATATATCGCGCGCGCGGTCTGCATGACTTCGCTGCGTTTCTTGTTCGCGTTGCCGGGCTTGTAATCCTGCGTGATGCCGACATATTCCTTCACTTGTGTTTCCAGCGTCTTTGCACTGTAACCTGCCATGTGGATGCCATTTACGACGCGCGATGCGTTGGTATGGGTTGCGTTCGCGTAATCACGCGCGCTGTTCGCCGTCTGGAATTCCGCGGGGCCTGAATCGCTGCTGGAATTGGTATTGTATTGCTGGCTGTGCGCCGTACGCATCGCGGCCTGCCATTGCGGCGCGATGCTGCGCATGCCGCCGTGGTTGGCGTTGATCGCGGGCTGCAAGGTGTAAAGGTTCGAACCTGTTGCCCATTTGTTGGCCATCTCCAACGCTTGCGCCTGCGTGGGGATCTTGCCCTTGAACAGTTCCTTCATGCTTTTTTCGATTGCGTACTCGTTCTCGGGATCTGTTTTCGTGGAAAGGATAAGGCGCTCATTCACCTGCAGGTCGGGATGACGTTCGAGGAACGCGCCCAGCAGCTTCGCAGCCACGGCGGCCTGATCCGCATGATAGGTATAGGTGTGGACGGTGTAGTCATACACTTCTTCGCTCTTCTCCACATCGCGGCAGTTCTTGCCTTCGCTGTCGCATTCCTTTTCCGTCCAGCGGCGCGTCTTGGTCACGTCGCGGTGATGTTCGTCCCATGACGCTTCAAAGGCGGCGATCACGGGCGGCAGTTCCTGCGCGGCTTTGACAAGCTTGTCGACGGATTCAAGCGCCGCTGCGGCTGCACCGGGAATTTCTTTCGCGTATTCGGGGATCTGCTTGTGGACACGCAGCGCGCGGTCCATGCGGTAATCAAGTTCCGCGCCGAAGGTGCTGTTGCTGCCGCCGCGCTCGAAGGCGGTGTTGTTCGCCTCGAACACCTGCATCGTGTAGTCGCTGGTGGTGGCGTAGAATTTCGTCAGAGGCGGGACGGGTTGCCCCTCGCGCTCCAATGCGCGGATCGTCTTGCCGACTTCGGAGAATGCGATTGGAATTTTTCCTTCGTCGCCCGACTGCACCCAGTAATTGCCGCCACCCGCCATCGCGCCCACGAACACTGCGCCGATCGCAATCTCGATGGGCGTCGTATAGATTAGGTGCAGCGATTGTTCCTTCGCACGCGCCGCCACATCCGCGAATTTCTGTTTCAGGTTTCCCACCGCATTTCCCCTTTGCAGGCGACATGCGCGCTGCATTTTTTTAGATCAATAAATACGAGGCTGTTTTGCCGGGCGCGAAGTGGTCGGGGCTGCAGGAAACAATCCGTCTTCGGAAAACCGCAAGCCGAGAGTAAACGCTCTGCTGGATATTATGTATAATACGAAGCCAGAGTCGCGGCAAGTGAAAAACACTATCTTACTGGATTATCTATCTAATTAAGGATGCGGTTTTCCCTCTTCCCAGCCATCTGCCTGCCCCTTGATCGCCTCCAGCTCGGCACGGGGAATATAACCGGAGTAGTAGGGGAATACGCCATGCGGGCAGCTGCCCGTGCAGTTCGAATACTTTTGCGACAGCCGTTCGCCAACGCTGTCCCAGAAGAATGCCTTGCGCAGGTCGCGCGGCACGCCGTGGCCCTTGATATAAACCAGCGCGAGCGCAAGCGCTGCCCCGGAGTTGCCGGACTCTGCCGCTTTAATGTACCACTTCGCAGCAGCCTTCAAATCCTGCCTTGTGCCGATGCCGGCTTCGTACATGCGGGCGAGATCGATGTAAGAATTCGACCATCCTGCATTTGCCGCCTTCAGGTGCCATTTCAGCGAGGCGCGTTGGTCGGGTTTTTGACCGGAGAGGCCGAGTTCGTAGGTCTTGGCCATCGCGCCATAAGCCTCCGGCGCGTGAATATCATCGTCGCTGGGCCTCGTCTCCGTTGCGCGCTTCAGCCAGTAAAAGGCCTTCGCGTGATCGACCTCGCGGTCAAGACCCCTGTCGTAACGTCCGCTCAGGTCGAGCATCGCGTAGATGCTGCCCTGTTCCGCCGCCTTTTCGCACCAGCTGTCGCCGTGATCGGCGGGGTTATAGAGGGCATCGCTATTCGGCCCGAAAGCACAGAGTTCCGTCTGCGCCTCCAGATCGCCCGCTTCTGCCTTTTTCAACGTCTGCGCGACATGTTCGGTGCTATCAAGTCCAGCCGACCTGTTGGGCGTTGCTTGTGGCGCGCAAGCGCCCAGCGCGCAGGCGAGGAGAATAGCTGAAAGCGCGGAAATTTTTCTCATGAAAACACCTGTCTTGTGACGAATGAATGTACTGTCTTAAAAGAAACCCGAAAAATCAGGTTTCCACTCGCTGACACGCTTGTCGATCTCGAGCTGGCGCTCAAACGGTATCCTGTCCATGGCGATCAGCGAGACGTAGACGGCATCTGGCCGCTCAGCCTTTTCCTTTTCGCGCAGGCGGTCGGACAGCCTGTCCCAGAAATATGCCTCTTCAAGGTCGCGCGGTACGCCGAGACCTTTCAGGTAAAGCATGGCGAGCGCATGCGCGCCTTCCCATCCGCCGATGCGGGCGGCGTCGCGGTACCATTTCGCAGCCTGCCTGAAATCCTGCTTCACGCCCATGCCGCCTTCATACATGCGTCCGAGTTCCATGAAGGAGGGCGGGTGAAACGCCTTCGCAGCCTTCAGGTGCCATTTGGCGGCTTGGCGCTGATCGGGTTTCACGCCCATCAGTCCGTATTGGTACGTTTCCGCCAGTTTTGCATAGGCATCGCTGGACCAGCTTTGTTCAATAAAATCGTCTTTTTTAGGGGGCGTCGCGGCCGCGCGTTTCAGCCAGTACTGCGCCTTCTTGTCGTCGATCGGGCGGTCATAGCCGAGGTCGTACCGCGCGGTGAGGTCGAGCATGGCAAGGATGCTGCCTTGCGCCGCAGCTTTTTC
>JAQSWE010000157.1 GCA_029266795.1 Alphaproteobacteria bacterium
CAAGCATTCCCATGCATCGGGGGGCCTTGTCTCGCAGATCATCGACCGTTACGCGAACCTGCCGCGCTTTTTCTATGACATGAGCGATGACCGGCTGGAACGCGCGCATTTTTCGGTCTGGTGGTCGGGCGTGGCATATCGCCAGTACAATCAGGACACTTGCAGCGATTTATACCTGCTGCATGAATTCGCGCATGGCGCGGATATGGTGCATATCGCGGGCGCGCATTCGGAAGGCTTCCGCCGCAAGATGCAGGACAACGAATTGATGGCGAGCACGCTGACCGAAATCGTCGCTTATTTCGATATGCCGTCGTTGCGCCCGCGCACATTTGACGGGCCGATCTTCGCCGACCGCTTCATGAACGATCCGGCACTGCAGGCGATGTGGCGGAACGACCCGAACAGGTTGATACAGGAACTCTATTACCGCCGCCGCAACGCCATGTTCTATCCCGACCGCAGCGACACGATTGAAATGTGGCTGCACGGCTTCACGACGCAGAACGACAAATGGTTTCGCATCTGGGGTTTGCGTTATGACGCGGTCGAGGTGGCGATGGAGAAATTCTCGCGCCGCGCCTTCGCGGGCGACCGTAAGGGCGCGTTGCTGGAATTGATGGAATGGCTGGAAAAGAACAGCACCAACGGCATTCCCTTCCGCACCGAAGCGGAAAAATTCGCGGATATCTATTGGGAAAAACGCGATATGGCGACGGTGATGGCGGCGTAGGTCAGGCCTGATCAGCAGGTGCAATGCATTTTGCACCGCTACTCTTGGCAGCATTCACGTATTTTGTGACGGCCGTCATCGTCGTGTCCTTTGCCGCCTGTGCCGACAATAGCGGTACCAGCTCATGCGCACGCGTCGCTTTTGCCAGCCATGGGTGCCATGCGGATTTGGGCAGCAAGGCAGGCATACGGTCGCTGACGGGCTTCACCACCTCATTCGCCGGCATGGTGACGATGGCGCAGCTTTCAAGCTCGACGCCCTGCGGCGATACCCAGCGGCTCCACAAGCCTGCGAAAGACAGAAGACCCTTACCCGTGACGTAATAGGGTTTCTTGACCGTGCTGAGTTTTTGCCAAACATAGAAACCCGTCGCGGGAATGATACACCGCTTGTCTTTAAATGAATCGCGAAAGCCCGGTTTTTCCGTGAGCGTTTCGATGGGCGCGTTGATCATGCTCGCGCCGATCTTGTCGGCCTTGGCCCAGAACGGCACCAGCCCCCATTGCATCAGGCGCAGTTCAAGCCCGTCGGGTTCTTCGACCAGCACGGGAATCCACTGCTTCGGCGCGATATTGTAATTTTCCCGCCAGTCCTCGCCGCCAAAGGCGCGCGCCCCGTAGTGGGTTGCCAGCGACGCGAAGCTCTCAAGCAGCGTGAAGCGTTCGGTCAAGGCGTCGGCGCTTTTGCGGGCGTCGCTTTAATGAAAGTCTGGAATCCCTGGCTCAGCGCTTCGCGTTTCGCTTGGCCCATTTCAACCAGCACCTGCGCAAGTTTTTCCGGGCCGAGATCGGCGATCACCCCGGGCGTATCGGTAATGTGTATTTCGGGAAGGCCATGACTGTTTCCGCGCAGATCGCGCGCGCCGAGCAAGGCGTTGGTGATGTCTTCAACCGACAGAGACGGCATCAAGAATTCACGCGGCAGTGGTTCAATGCTGTCGAGGAGCGCGCCGAGCGTGCCGGGTTTTGCTTCCGGCTTTGTGCTCTTCTCGCGTTTATTGGCGAGGATGTCATCGACGTTTTCATTCACGCCTGCGAATTTCGCGAACACATCCACGAGTGTGCCCTGCACCTGAACAGTGATGCCGGCCAGTTTGTATTTGTCGCCTTGGATCTCGCGCATGGATGTCTCCTGAAAAAACAATATTCTTTATGTAGCGGGGAAGGACTCGCCGTTTGTGATCGGCGGTCATGCGGAAAGAGATTACGCCAGCTTTTCCGTAACGTCAAGAAATCCGATACCTTATAATTCTTTGAATTAAATGAGTATTTTATAATCTCCCTACTCTTCACCGTCCCTTAACACACATTATGTATAATATGCACAAGGGAATTCAGGGGAGTTTCAGGGTGATGAAAGCCTTGATGGACGGGTTTGTATCCGCCGCATTCAATTCGAAAGTCGCCTATGACTTGCGCGCGCAGGCGCTCACGGTCGATATGCTGCAGGCGTTTTATCGCCGCGAACATGCCACCGTTTCACATCTGGCATCGCAGGGTGCGCGCTTCACGCCCGAGATGCTGCAAGTCGCCGTCGGCTTCCGCGACCAGCATCTGACGCGCGCCTGTCTCGATGGAAATGTTTTGCCGAACGAAGCGATGGTGAAATTCGCGATCGACTGCCGTGACGCACCGCTTGCCGATATGCTGATGCAGAAAATTCCCGCGCATGTGCAGGACCTCAAAAAATATGCACAGAAACGCAGCGAAGATGTTGCGCCCGCGATGCTGGACGAACATATCATCTGAAATTTTTTTCATTTTGTAGAATGTGCGTCGCGTTAAGATCGCGCGCGCTTTTAGTTTTCCGAAAATGTTTTTCACAACATCTTGTGCCGAAAAATTTTGCGCTGCGCAAAATCTTGATGACAGGCGAATCAGTTTGGCGTATATTTCAATTAAGGCTTTGTTAAGGTTTTTTCAGGGAGAACCGATTACTTGGACCTCATTCGACTGAACGTCTTCCCACCCAGACGCGGCACCGAAATCCTGCCGCAACTGATTATCGCAACGGCCCGCACGCGCATCGTCAAATCGACAGCAACCTCCCCTTGGGAGGTTTTTTTGCGCCCGGAACATGCCGAGAAGTTTTCCATCCACTACCGTCCGCAGAAAAAGAAAACTTCAAAAAAGAACACTGAACCACAGGGGAGAAAATAAGCATGGCCAAGAAATCAAAAGTTTCGAGCTACAGCGCGAACCGCAGCCCGTCCATCGAGCGCGTGCACCAGCTGTTCGGCGGCCATTGGGACCCGCTGGAGGCGCAAGGCAAGCAAAGCAGCAGCCACGGCGCGCAAGGTTTCGTGAAGGAAGTGAAGCCCCGCAGCGACGGCCAGAAAAAACTGATGGAGGCGATCGACCAGCATAACCTCGTATTCGCGATCGGCCCCGCCGGTACGGGCAAAACCTATCTTGCGGTCACCGCAGCGGTCGAGGCATTCCTCGATGGCAAGGTGGAGCGTATTATATTGTCGCGCCCTGCCGTTGAAGCGGGTGAAAAGATCGGCTTCCTGCCGGGCGACCTGCAGGACAAGATGGCACCGTATCTCCGCCCCCTCTATGACGCTTTGCAGGACCGCATGGGGCTGAAACGCCTCAAGCAGTGCATCGATTCAGGCGAGATCGAGATCGCGCCCATCGGCTATATGCGCGGCCGCACACTCAACAAGGCCTTCGTGGTGATCGACGAGGCGCAGAACTGCACCTATGCGCAGATCAAGATGATCGTTTCCCGCATCGGCTGGGGTTCGACCATGGTGATCACGGGCGATCCCGACCAGTCGGATTTGCTGGACGGCATTTCGGGCCTGCGCGACATGTCGAAGAAGCTTTCCACGGTCGAGGGCATCGGTGTCGAATACCTGACCCAGACCGACATCGTGCGCCACCCGCTGGTGGCCAAGATGCTGGAAGTGATCTGATCCCTTTAAAGTTTATGCACACCTGACGTCACTAGCCTTTCTATGGCTCCTATCCTTGCAAAGCCCGGCTGAACCTTCAGCCGGGCTCTTTTTTTGTGTGCGGCATTGTGGGATATTGGTTGTCATGAAACAGGGCACCTTCACGCCGCGCGGCGGCAATCCGCTCAGCTATAACGCCACCCGCGGCAAGTCGAAGACGCTGCCGGGAGTGATGTTCATGGGCGGCTTCCGGTCCGACATGACGGGCACGAAGGCGACGTTCCTGGAGTCGCAATGCGCGCGCCGCCACCAGTCATACCTGCGCTTCGATTATTCGGCGCATGGCACCTCGGGCGGCGTCTTCGAGGAACAGAATATCAGCAGCTGGCTGCGTGACAGTGAAGCGGTGTTCGACAAGCTGACCGAAGGCGACCAGATCGTTGTGGGGTCGTCCATGGGCGGCTGGCTCGCCCTGCTGCTCGCCCTCAGCCGTCCGGAGCGCATCAAGGGCCTTGTACTACTGGCCCCCGCCCCCGATTTCTCCGAAGACATCTATCACAACGAATTCGGCGAGGAAGAGCGCCGCCATCTGGCGCAAAAGGGCATCATCTACCGCGCCAGCAATTACGGCGATCCCTATCCCCTGACCAAACAGCTGTTCGAGGATGGGAAAAAGCATTTATTGCTGACAGGGCGCATCGTGCTGACGATGCCGGTGCGGATCATCCATGGCAAGAAAGACCCCGATGTGCCATGGGAGAAAAGCGTCACGCTAATGGACAAACTGCGCTCCCCCGATTACAAGGCGATCTGGGTCAATGACGGCGACCACCGGCTGTCGAGAGAGTCTGACCTTAAGCTTATCGATGAAACGGTGGTAGAGCTCTCACAGCTAAAGCGGCTGGAAGCGGTACAAGCTTAATTAGTGGCGCGACTTATATCCGCCCGCCTTACCACCCTGAAGTACGAAGATCAGCCGGTAAAGAAGGTAAAGGACCAGCGCCGGCGCAAAAACGAACAAAAACCCCGGCATTGCCTCCATCTTCGCGCCCGTCGGGCCGAGGCTTACCATCAGGCTGTGGAAATCGCCATAAATACCGGGCGCTATTTTATTAACCCATTCCTTGGTCGTCTGCAACTTGATCGTATTCTTGACGAACCAAAAATAGCAAAGGTCGTAGACGAGCATCAGTCCCGACGGGATCATCAGTATTTTGCTGAATGTTTGAAAAAATTCCATCATGCTCAGGTCTCTCCATCTTTTTTGCCGGCATCAACGCCGATAACATCCGCCCAGTTGAGGGGCGCCTTGACTTGGCTATCAGCCGCTTTCGCCAGCTGCTCCACGGCAGGAGCAGGATCCCAAGGCGGCGACATCATGGGTTGCTGCTGCACAGGCTGTTGAACGGGCTGCTGCTGGACGGGTGCTGCAGGTTTTTCGTTGCGTGCTTCGGCAACGGCATTCGGGCCGACGGTCGCATCGGCGCCACCGATGACGTCCATCCAGGAAATGGGCGCGGGCAGCGCAGCGGCGGAGGCTGTGACCGCCGCTTCCTTGGCGGGCGCGCCGCCAGCGCTGATGACGTCTTCCCACGACACGGGCTTAGGTGCCTGCGCGGCAGCTGCTTCGGTGACGGGGGGATCTTTGCGGATGGCACTGGAAGCGGCATCGGCCGCGCCGATGACCTGCATCCAGTTGAGCGGTCCGGTATTGCCGGTCGCCTGCGCGACCGCAACGGCGGCCGCTTTTTCGGCGGGCGAGGTGACGGCGGGCGCGGCGGCTGTCGCAGCACCTGCGGCCGGCGCATCGACGGCGGCTGCGTCTTCGGGCTTGATCGTGGTATGGGCTTCCGCCACTTGCGAGACCGCATTGATACCGCATTCCAGCAGGCTGCCACCGGCTTTTTTGGCGGCGGAGAAACCGGCCGCAAGCGCTTCGATATCGTTATTGGTGCCGGATTGCAGCGCGGCTGCATCCCATTTCGGGTTGCGCAGGCGCTTCAGCACGTCGTTGACGTTGCGCAAACTCTCCAGCGCCTCTTCCGCCGGGGGCGGGATGGGCAGGAAGCGGTGGACGCGCATCGATTTCGCGTCGCCGATGTGCGAGTTATAGACCTGCATCTCGACCACGCTCTTGCCGAAAGCGACGACGGCGCGGCCCTCGGTAAAGCCTTTCAAGCCGTCATATGACGCGCGGGCGCGCTGCTGCACGTTCGCCTGTTGGCTGTCCATATAGGCCTTGCCCGATCCGCCGCCCTGCCCGCCGCGCGAGAAGCCGGAAACTTCGGTGACCATCGCGGTGCCGACTGTTTTCTCGAAGAAGTCCTTCGTCTGGGTCGGATCCTCGAGCTTGCCGAACAGCTTGATGTTACAGTTTGCAGTAATGGATCGCGCTTCTTCCTTCACGCGTTTTTCCAGCGCGGGCAAATCCTGGCCGGCGAAGACGAGGGAGAAGCCGAGCGAGCGTGCCTGCGCCGCCATGACCGCCATACCCGACGCGGTGTAGTAACCGACCTCGTCGAAGATCGCGATGAAGGGCGTGGCGGAGTTGGTAGGCTTGTTCTCGATCACGACCGACGATTCACCCTCGACCGAGTTACCGAGCGTGGCACCCATCATGCCTTTCAGCGTGGAGGAGATGATTTTACCAAGGTTGGCCGTTTCATCGCCCGATTTTTCAAGGGCAGGGATGAGGACGATCAAGATAC
>JAQSWE010000158.1 GCA_029266795.1 Alphaproteobacteria bacterium
ACCAATTTTTATGGATAACAAAGAGCGATTTTTATCTTCGCATTACTCATAATGCATAAAAATACGACCCATCTTGCCAAACACTTCACTGATGTTAGTCTTGCGCCATGCCCCCTTACGCGCCCAAAAGAATTCCCCTGACGGGAACGGCCGGAGATGATTTTTTCCAGCGTCAGCTGGACGATCATTCCTGCGGTCCCGCCTGCATGACGACGGTGGGACGCATCTATGGCACCGCAGAGACGTATGAAAAGATCCGCGCCCTGCTGACCCCCAGCCCCGCAACGGGCACACCGCAGGGTCGCATGGCAGAACTGGGGGCCGCACTTGCCCCGCAGGAAACAACGGGCGCGCATACCTATGCCGGCGGCGTTGCCATCGCCAATATCATGCAGGAGGGCGAAGGGCATTACGTCGTGTTTCTGGCCCGCGAAAATGATCAGGTGCTCTATTACGAGCCGTATTATCACGAGTTGGTGATCGACCATATCGACAACATTGTCTGGGATTCAGGCACATGGGACCCCGGCAGCGCGCGCGAAAGCCACTGGACCGCGAATTACGCGCCCCTCAGCGACAACAGCTTTGAAAAATGGCTGGCTCTAGCGGCCGATCAAAACAAGCCGCCCGCCCCGCGGCCCGCGGCGCCCCAAGCGCCCGTACCTTAAGCGAATTTAGATATCAGCATATTGCTGATATCCCATTCCGCCTTGCGGTTTTTGTCGAAATTTTCCACGCCCGAAAACCAGATGTGGATGAGCGGGTCGCGCACGACGCGGTCCCTGAGCGCCTCGTCCGCGACAAGGTTTCCCGCATCGACCGCACGGCGCAGGATTTCCGCACCGCCTTTGCGGTCCATCTTGCAGCCCGTGCCTGTCAGCATGCATAGCGCAACCAGCAGCGGCGTATCACCGGATGACACCACAAGATCGGTATCAAAATGCGCCAGCGCGCGCAGGAAGCAGTCATAGGCCATTTCAGGATTACGCGGCACCACATCACCGGCAAGATACAGTGTCCCCAAGGTTTCAAACGCGCTGCCGCGCCCCGCCTGCCCCGCCAGTTCCAGCAGCTCCATCGCGCGCTGCGGATCGGGCTTCACGCCGGTGCCGTGCAAATATTTGAAAGCCAGACTTTGCTGGCAGGCGGGCGAGCCGCGCTGTGCGCCTTCTTCATAGAAGGCGAACGCATGGGCCTCTATCTTTGGCACATGCTCGCCCAGTTCGTACATAATGGCGAGGTTGAAGCAGGCATCGCGGCTGCCCGCAGAAAAAGCCTTCAGGTACCATTCCATCGCCTTGAAGACGTCCTTGTTGACGCCGTCGCCAGCCTCATAACGCGTACCCACGCTGTTTTGTGCATAAGCATCACCGCATTCGGCCGCCTTCAGCAGCCATTCGAAACTTTTGATATGCGACGGGTCGAGCCCTTCCGCGCCCTGGTAATACCAGTCGGACAGCTGGATCATAGCCTTGGTGTCGCCTTTACGGGCATTGGCGCGCATGTCGCGGACGGCATCGGACATATTATCTTCCCTTTGCCCCATTCTATTTTTTGACGCCGAAAAACTCAAGCTGCCAGGCAATTTCATCCTGCGTTAGGGGATAATCGGTACCGCCCTTGGGGTATAAAAGGTCTTTTGGCTGGATACGCCCTGCCAGACGCTGCACATCGACGCACATGCGCGCGGGAAAACCCGCCTTCCAGCAGAGCGCGACCACCGGTTTTGCGCCGGCGCCAAGGATGCGTTCGACCGTTTCAGCAGGTATACCGGCCATTTTCGCCATAGCGAGGACGGCAAAGGCGCGCTCTTGCCATGCCAGCGCATCATGCACCAGTTCGGGCGTCAGGCGGCCGTCGCGTGCAAACCTTTCCACCTTATCGGCAGGTGTTTTCTGTCCGCCCTCGTTCTTGGTATAAGCGATGCGCCGCTCGACAATAGAAACAACGCCTAAACGTGTGGCAGCGTCGAGGTCGCTGCGGTCTTTCAAGACCTCCAATATCGTCTCGCTCACAAAACCGGTCAATTCGCGCGTGAGGTCGATATCGAGATGCGGGCTGAGTGCAAGGGGGCGCTGCCATTCCGCATGGCGGCGCGCGCCGTCAACAATCGCCTGCAGCGTGTCACGCGATATCTGCGCACCTTTGTTTCCGATCATGAGCGCCGTGCCCAGAATATCGCCCGCTTTGAAAACAGCCTCGGTCACCTTTTCACTCACTGTGGGGCGCGCGGCGATGGCGGCGATGGCCCAGGGCTCGGGGTGTCCGGCAAGAATCTCGAGCAACACGTTATCTTCAAGCGCGATGCAGTGACGCAGGATCGGCTCGGCGATTTCCCGCTCGACGTCTCGGGCAAGCCGCGCAACAACAGCAGGGGGCGCTTTCGCGTAATCGCGCAGCGCGGTCGACAGCGCGCGGCGAACCTTCAGAACCTCGTCCTGCGCCAGCGCCGTCAGCGCCTGCACAGCAAAACCGTATAACTCGCTATGCGCCTCGGTTTCGATGGCGGGCAACAATTTGACGAGGCGGTCGGCCAGCGCGATGCGGATATCGGCATCCGGGTTCGCCACATCATCCGCGCCGCGATCCGGCACAACGATGTCGGCAGCGTTGGCGGGCAGTTGGTAGAGCGGCTTGAGCGCCGGCTTCTTACGGAACAGTTTTTTAAAAAAACCGAACATTTACGAATCCCTATAGGCGCGGGACTGCATTTCCATGAGCCTGCTGACCGTGCGTTCAAATACCTGTGCAAGGTCCGTGCCGGTATATAACCGCTCCGGCGGCGCGGCGGCCGAAATTGCAATCATCGCATGGTTATCATATAGGGTGTCGATGAGCGTAATAAAGCGGGTGACAGCATCGCGTTTCATGTCGTCAAGGCGCGGGATTTTTTCGACCACGAAGACCTTGAACCTTTTTACCAGTTCAAGGTAATCCAGCGCGCTTTTCGGCTGCTCGCAAAGCTCGGCGAAGGTAAAGGCCGCGACCGCCTTCGCCGCGCGGGGTACATGAATAATGCGCCCCTTGACCGGAATATCGACAGGAGCACCTTCGGTGCCATCCGAGATTGTTTTGAATATCTTGTCGAGTTCCGCATGCGCGTCGCTGTCATGCGGCCAGAAATAGACCTGCAATTCCCGCAAGCGGCGCATCCTGTAATCAATCTCGCCCGTGAATGAAAAGACCGTCAGGTTTTGCTTGAGCAATTCGATGAACGGGAGGAACAATTCACGTTGCAGGCCGCCCGCGTACAAATCATCCGGTGGAATATTGGAGGTCATGACGACGGTGACACCGCGCGCAAACAGCGCGGTAAACAGCCGTCCGATGATCATGGCATCCGCAACATCCTTGACCTGAAACTCATCGAAGCAGAGCAAACGGGCTTCACTGGAAATTTTATCCGCAGCCGCAATCAGGTCGCCATCGATACGGTCCTGTTCGCGGCGGTGCTGCCGGCGTTCATGCATGAAATCATGCACCTCGAGCATAAAGGCATGGAAATGTACGCGGCGTTTTTTTTGGACAGGGGCTGCCGCAAAAAACATGTCCATCAGCATCGACTTGCCGCGCCCCACGCCGCCATGCAGGTAGAACCCCTTTGGTGCCGCAGATTTCTTGCCAAACGGCCACCAGCCAACTGGCTTCACATCCGCCAGCGCAAGGTGCAGCTGTTCCAGCGCCGCAACCGCACGCTGCTGGTCGGGATCAGGGGCAATCGCAGCCGCCTTTAATTTCTGGTCATATATGTCGGTGAGTGTTTGCATGGTTTTTCAAAATTCATCCTAGCGGTCGCCATCATAGTAATAAATGAAAACAACGATTGCCATAACCGAATGAGACGAATTCTCGCTCTAGCACTGGGTCCAAACGAGTCGTATGCTTTATCCAGACTAAGGTTTAACGCTGAATGGAGATTCACGATGAGCAAAGAACATAAATGCAAAGGCACCTGCAAAAAAGATTTCGCTGATAAAGCGAAAAAAGACGGCCATGAGCACCATCACAAACATGCGGCGAACGACACCTGCCCGCATCATGCGAAAAAAGACGCTGCTGCGCCGAAAACGCCCGAAGCGCCCAAGCCCTAAAGCTTGCAGCTTTGACCTAAAAAAATCCCCGCGCGAAAGCCGGGGATTTTTTATTTCTTGAGATGTTTGACGATAAAATCGAGCGTCTTGGTAAACGACTCTTCGTTAATCGTATGCCCGAGGCCCTTAATAACCACACCTTCAACCGGCAGGCCCGCGCGCTTCAGGCGCATGAGCGATGCGTTGTAATGCACGCTGATGCGCGTCAACGCTTTGTCGAACACCTTCCCTAGCTTGCCGCGGGGTTTCGGCGCTTTTTCGACATGGCGGCTCGTTGTATAAAAAATACCGTCCTGATCGCCCATCAGCAGCATCGTATCGGGTTTTGATTTCGCGCCAACGATGGGGAAAACCGGGCCTGAATGGCACACAACCGCTGCGCATTTGTCGCCGCGCCGGGTTGCCATCTGCACCACCATCGCGCCGCCCAGCGAAAAACCGTACAGCACAAGTCCGTCATCCTTAAGATTGCGCTTCGCCAACTGCGCATCTGTGAATTTATTCAGTTCATCGACCACAGGAACCTGGTTGAACAAATGCTTCAATGCCAGTTCGATCTGTTTCTCGGGATTTTTCTCGGTCTTGTACCAGGTGTATAAATCTTCGGCATTCGGTACGCCGTGTTCGGCAAGGCGTTTCTGGTCAGCGCCGACGCCGACCGGCCCGCGCACGATCAGCACATCGGCATTCGGCCATTCCTTTTGAATGGCAGGCGCGAGGTCCTTGAACATATCAGGATGGTTGCCGTAGCCGTGCAGCAGGATGATCAGCGCATCCGGCTTGCCGGAGGCGCAGGGATATTCATTGAAATGAAAACCGTCTTCGAACTTCATGGCCGCCTTGTGATTGCTGCCACCCGTTATCCCGCCAAGGATGAAACAAGCGTATAAAAACCCTAACCCCTTGTAAACGGGCTAAATTTCTGCTGCGGCGCAACATTCGACGTGATCTTGACGGAATATGAAAAGACAGTACAATCGCGGCTATCAACCGGAGAAACGTGATGTCCCTGTTCAAGCGCAAGATCAAAAACCAGTTCAACAAACCGCCGCAGCGCGATGTGCAGGCCTTCACGATCACGCTGACCAAACCGGAAGCTGACACTGCCGGGCAGGCCGCATCCTTCGCCGCCACGCTTGACCGCTGGCTGCAGCGCCAAGGCGACATGCACAAGGGTAATGCGCAAAGCCCTGTCGCAGGCGCAGGTACGGTTACAATTTCCTGCACCGAAGAAACCATGCAGCGCATCGAACGCCAGTTCGCGGGCCAGATCCTGCGCGTCGACCCGCCCGCACAGCATCAGCGCGGCACGATCTATCCGCCGAAGGTGGATCCCTGGGATGTCAGCAAGTGGTCTACACCGCGCGCTTGAGCAGCCTGCGTCGGGCCAAAAGATACCCCCACATCGTAAAATTGATCGCGCACATATAGACGGGGAACAGCAGCGTCGTTGCTGTCCATTGCGCGAGCGCGAAAATAGAAATGATCGTCGATATGGCGAACAGGAAATAGGCGAGCGCCCTTTCCTCGTCCGGCTTTGCCCATGATTTGCGGAACGTGGGGAAAAATCCGATGGCATCGATCACCACGATCAGCATAACAGACCAGAACGGATCAGACGTGAAGTACCACAGCGGCAGCGTGAGGAAAGCCGCCGCCAGCGCGTATTTATCCGCTTTGGTGATATTACGCGCGCCCTGCTTGAAACCGATGTAGCACAGAATGAGGCAGGTAAACGCGCCGATCACTGTCGGGATCACCCCTGCCCCGCCGCCTTCGGCATATTGGGCAGATGCCGCGATGATGGTCAGGATAAACCAGATCAGCCACGAGAACGCATGCGGTTTCACCTCGCCGCGCAAGGCCGCGCGGACATAGGGGGTGAATCCGGCGAACAGCACGATCGCGGAGAGGATGACAAGGATGGCAGGGCTGATGACAGTTATCCCGGATTAAAACTGGTCGTTGGCAATCGCACAGGCCATTTTCTGACCGCCCATGATGGGGCTCGACAGTCCATGCACCTGCGGCAGCAGCGCTTCGGCAAAGAAGCGTGCCGTGATCAGTTTAGTGTTGTAGAAATTCGCGTCATCGCCGTTGCTTAGCCCACCATAGGCCGAGGACGCCATGCGCGCCATCATGTAGCCCCCCGCGACCAGCGAGAACTGCCGCAGGTACGGCACGGCGGAGGCCGCCATGGCATCGGTATTGGATTTTGCATTTGCCAGCATCCATGCCGTCGTTT
>JAQSWE010000159.1 GCA_029266795.1 Alphaproteobacteria bacterium
AGACAGCTTAGTCCTGCTTGCCTTCCGCTTCTTTTTCTTCCAAAAGCTGGGCGGCGTTTTTGGGGCCGTCTTTTTTCGGGGCTTTTTCTTTTTTGGGTTCTTCCTTGTCGTCGGTCGCAGCAGCGCCTTTTTTCGGGGCGGCGGCGGCGGCGTTGACGGGGTTGCCGGCTTCATCAAACAGCTGCACATCGGCCTTGGCGCGCAGGTCGATGACCAGCGCTTTCAGCGCCTGCTGCGACAGCATGCCGCGGATTTCGCCTTCAACCTGTTCGAATTTTGGCACTTGGCGTTCGCGGCGGTCTTCCACCTTGATCACGTGCCAGCCGAGATCGGTCTTGACGGGGGTCTTGGTGTAGGAACCGGGCTTCATCTTGAACACGACGTCGGAGATCGGCGCGATCATTTCGTCCTTCAGGAACCAGCCGAGGTCGCCGCCCACTTGCGCGTTCGGGCCGGAGGAGCGTTTTTTCGCGATGTCTTCGAACTTCTGGCCGGCGTCGAGATCCTTGATCGCCTGCACGGCTTCTTCTTCGGACGGGACGAGGATATGGCGGGCATGCGCCTCGACCTTGCCCTTGTTGTCTTTTTCGAACTTCGTGTAGGCGGCCTTCACCTGTTCCTGCGTCACCTTGCTGGACAGCAGGCGCTCGAAATACATCTGCTTGATCATCTGCGCCTTCAGCACTTCAAGGCGCTTCTGGTAATCCTTGCTCTCGGTGATTTTCGCAGCGGTCGCGGCGTCATCGAGCAGCTTTTCGTTGATGATCTGATCGACGACCAGCGGGAAGACTTCTTTCTTGTCGACGCCGGAGAGCTTCTGGCCCAGTTCCTTGATCGCGTTGTCGACGTCTTTCTTGTAAATCTTGGTGCCATTGACGATGGCGACGGTGGTGTCGGCGGCGGCGAGGGCCGGAACCGCGCCAAACAGCACGGCGGCGGCGGCGAGAGCGATCACCTTGTCACGAAACAGCATAGGGTATTCTCCATAGGGTTATTTTACGAAATCCGGCAGAACTGCCCGCCGCGCGGATAAGTTTGGTTTCTAAAGCGATATAATGCCGTTTGCAGCGTTAAAGCAAGGGTTTTAGCAAGCGTTATCAGGGGAAAAGCCTTGATTGACTTCATATCAATCTGGTTTATATCTGACGGGACATAAATAAGGACAGGCTCAGCAATATGTTTACGACTCTCGCACGCAAAATGTTTGGTACCGCGAACGACCGCCTCATCAAGGGATACCGTAATACGGTTGCCAAGATCAACGCGCTGGAGCCGACGATACAGGCCATGTCCGACACCGAATTGTCGAACCAGACCGACAAATTCCGTAAAGAACTCGCCGGCGGCAAGACGCTCGACCAGATCTTGCCCGAAGCCTTTGCCACGGTGCGCGAAGTTTCCCGCCGCACAATGGGCCAGCGCCATTTCGACGTGCAGCTGATGGGCGGTATCGCCCTGCATGAAGGCTACATTCCCGAAATGCGCACCGGTGAAGGTAAAACCCTCACCGCCACCCTCGCCGTCTACCTGAACGCGATCGAGGGCAAGGGCGTGCATGTGGTCACCGTCAACGACTACCTCGCCCAGCGCGACGCCAACTGGATGAGCCCGATTTACAAGATGCTGGGCATGGAGGTGGGCTTCATCCTCTCCAACATCTCCGACGAACAGCGCCGCCACGCCTATTCCCGCGACATCACCTATGGCACGAACAACGAATTCGGCTTCGATTACCTGCGCGACAACATGAAATATTCGCTGGAGGACATGGTCCAGCGTCCGTTCAACTACGCGATCGTCGACGAAGTGGACTCGATCCTTGTCGACGAGGCGCGCACGCCGCTGATCATTTCAGGACAGGCGCAGGATTCCGCCGATGCCTACCGCACGATGGACAAGGTGATCCCGAAACTCATCCCGCAGGATTTCGAGATCGACCTGAAGCACAAGACCGTGATGCTGACCGACCAGGGCAACAACCATGTCGAGGAAATCCTCGGCGAGATGGGCGTATTGACCGAAGGCGGCCTCTACGACCTGCACAACATGGGCCTGATCCACCACGTCAACCAGGCCCTGCGCGCGCACAAGCTGTTCAATGCCGATGTCGATTACATCGTGAAGGACGACGCCGTCATCATCATCGACGAATTCACCGGCCGCATGATGGAAGGCCGCCGCTTTTCCGAAGGTTTGCACCAAGCCCTCGAAGCGAAAGAAGGCGTGAGGATCCAGAACGAGAACCAGATTTTGGCCTCGATCACCTTCCAGAATTATTTCCGCATGTACCCGAAACTGGCCGGCATGACCGGTACGGCGCTGACCGAGAAAGCGGAATTCGAGGCGATCTATAACCTCTCCGTGGTCGAGATCCCGACCAACAACGAAATGATCCGCAAGGACCAGCATGACGAGATTTACCGCACCGCGCTCGAAAAATACGACGCGATCGTCGCGCAAATCCGCCAGTGCAACGAACGCGACCAGCCGGTGCTGGTCGGCACGACATCCATCGAAAAATCGGAACTGCTGTCGCGCCACCTGAAAAAAGAAGGCATCGCGCATAACGTGCTGAACGCCCGCTATCACGAGCAGGAAGCCTACATCATCGGCCAGGCCGGACGCCCCGGCGCGATCACGATTGCGACCAACATGGCCGGCCGCGGCACCGACATTAAACTCGGCGGCAACCTCGACATGCGCCTTGCGCAGGAAATCCCTGCGGACGCCGACGAAGTCACGCGCGCGCGCCTGACGCAGAAAATCACGGCGGAAATCGACGCGGCGAAAGAAATCGTCCTGCGCGCAGGCGGCCTTTTCGTCCTTGGCTCGGAACGGCATGAATCGCGCCGCATCGACAACCAGCTGCGCGGCCGCTCCGGTCGTCAGGGCGACCCCGGCGCGTCGAAATTCTTCATCTCGCTCGAAGACGACCTGATGCGCATCTTCGGCTCCGAGAAGATGGACATGTTCCTTCAGAAAATGGGCCTGAAGCCCGGCCAGCCGATCATCCACCCCTGGATCAATTCCGCCATCGAGCGCGCGCAGAAAAAGGTCGAGGCGCAGCACTTTGAGATCCGCAAGACGCTGCTCCGCTTCGACAACGTCATGAACGACCAGCGCAAGGCGATCTACGACCAGCGCCGCGAAATCATGAGCACCGAAGATTCCTCCGAACTCATGAACGACATGCGCACCGAAGTCGTGCATGGCATCGTCGAGGCCGCGATCCCCGCCGGTTCCTATTCCGAACAGTGGGATTTGCAGCTGCTGAAAAACGACGCGCACCGCTTCCTGGGCCTTCAGATCCCCGTCGACGACTGGGCGAAGGAAGAAGGCATGGACGAGCATGTCGCGACCGAGCGCCTGTTGAAACTGTCGGACGACAAAATGGCCGCGAAATGGTCGGGCATTATCCCCGAGCAGATGCGCGGGCTTGAAAAATCGATCCTGCTGCAGATGCTCGACCAGACGTGGAAAGAGCACCTGCTTGCGCTCGAATACCTGCGTCAGGGTATCATGCTGCGCGCCTATGGCCAGAAAGACCCGCTCAACGAATACAAGACCGAAGCGTTTGCGATGTTCCACGACATGCTGGGCCTGCTGCGCCAGCGCGTGACCGCCGCGATTTCGTGGATGGAGCTGCATTCGGAAGCGCCGCCCGAGCTGCCGCGCCCGCCTGCGCCTAAAATGGTGCAGTCGCGCGGCCCCGATCCCGCGCGACCGCCCCGCCCGGAACTGAAAGACACGACGCCCGTTTATGCAGGCTCGGTCGAGTTCCAGCAGGACGATCCCGCGACATGGACGAAAACCCCGCGCAATTCGGCCTGCCCCTGCG
Source organism: Alphaproteobacteria bacterium (assembly GCA_029266795.1). Lineage (GTDB taxonomy): Bacteria > Pseudomonadota > Alphaproteobacteria > Micavibrionales > UBA2020 > JAPWJZ01. Next base: position 3,839 of record JAQSWE010000159.1, read on the forward strand.
GCAGCGGCAAGAAATACAAGTATTGCCACGGCCAGACCGAGTAATTTTTTCGCGGCGTGATTTCTAAGGCAGGGTAAGCCCCCTCCCATCCAGCCGAACCTGCGGCATATCGCCGGAGGATAACGCGTTAACGGGAGGCAGCCCCATGCGGCTCCGCGATTTTATCGCCAACAACAAGGCGCTGATTACCTCCGAGTGGGAGCGTTTTGCCGCGACGCAGACGCCCGCCGCCGCCCGCATGAGCCGTCTTGCGCTCAAGGATCATATCGGCGAAATACTGTCCGAGATCCTCGCCGACATGGGCAGCGACCAGAGCGCGGCGCAGGAGGAAGCCAAATCAAAGGGCGAAGGTCCGTCTTCGGGTACGGAGAGCGCCGCCGAGACCCATGCAGCTGGCCGCGCGGAAAGCGGTTTCACGATCGAGCAGCTGACCGCCGAATTTCGCGCCCTGCGCGCCAGCATCATCCGGCTCTGGACGAAAGACCGCGACCTCGCCGACCGCGCCGATCTCAACGACCTGACCCGCTTCAACGAGGCGATCGACCAGGCGCTGTCGGAATCGCTGGTGCGCTACAGCGCGGATATCGAGGAAGCGCGCGAGCTGTTCCTCGGCATTCTGGGCCATGACCTGCGCTCCCCCTTGCAGGCGGTCATGGGCGCGGCGGAGGTCATCGCCGGCGAAAACATGCAGAAGCACAACGCGCTGATGGCAGCGACCATTATTTCCAGCGCCAACCGGATGCAGCACCTGATCACCGATCTTGTGGAACTGACACGCGTGCGCTTGGGCGACGGCATCCTCGTCCAGCCCAAAAACGTGGATGTGCCGACAATTTGCGGCGTCGTGCTGCGGGAAATGCGCGCGATCTACCGCGACCGCAGCTTCGTCCTTCACGCGCCCCGTCCCGTCAACATCAGGGGCGATGCGGCGCGGTTCGGGCAGGTCCTCAGCAACCTCGTCGGCAACGCCGTCCAGCATGGCGACGCACAGCAGCCCATCACCATCACGGTCGATCAGTCGGGTACCGCCACGACCATCGCGGTTCACAATGCCGGCACGCCCATACCGGCCGAAACGCTGCCCCGCATATTCGACGCTTTCGTGCAGGGGCTGGAAAAACGCAAGAACAATAACGGCAATGCCGCCAGCCTCGGGCTCGGTCTTTATATCGCGCACCAGATCGTGATCGCGCATGGGGGCGAAATTACCGTCTCCTCGGCGGCGGATACGGGGACGACTTTCCTCATTACGCTGCCAGCCGAAGCCTGATATTGCGGGTGAATGTGCCGGTGGACGGCTAGGCGCGATAATAAACGCCCGGGCGCGCGGCATTCATGCTATACTCATAACAATAAGAATTCATGTCCTTTGGACGCCATTTTCAAATAACAATATTCTTATCATCGGCCTTACGCATATTGCGGAGGAAATGAGCCATTATAGGTATTTAAATGATTACCATTACTCTCGCGCAAGATGACCCGACCGCAGCAAAAAAGCCCGCCTCGGTCTTTATTCCCCGCCTCGTCGGCAATGACCAGACGAGTTTCAAAGGCAACCAGACCAACCAGGTTATTTCCTTTAATTTGAGCAAGAATTAAGGCAAAGACCGCCATCCGCGCATTTCAGGCGTGACAAGTTTTTTCGCGAGGGGCAGAATGTAATAAGCCTGCCTTTCGGGAGACACGCGCCATGCCGCATGACGAAATCACGCTTGCGCTATACCAGAGCCTCGCCACCCTTGCCGATATCATCACCCTGCGCGAAGCAGGCGCGATGGACCACCAGCGCAACGTGTCGCAGGTGGCCCGCTCCATCGCACAGATCATGCGCCTCGACGAAGACACGATCGAGGCGATCCGCGTTGCCGGCACGCTGCACGATGTTGGCTTTATCCTCATCCCCTCCGGCATCCTGACCAAGCCGGACGAACTGACCGAGCAGGAACGCGCGGTTATCCGCCAGCACCCCGTCCACAGCGCGGAGATCATCAAGAACATCGAATTCCCGTGGCCGGTCGCCGAGATCGTGCTGCAGCACCATGAACGCCTTGACGGCTCCGGTTATCCGCAAGGATTGAAGGGCGACGACATCATGCTGGAGGCGCGCATTATCGCGGTCGCCGACGTCGTTGAATCCATGCTCTCGCCCCGCCCGTGGCGCAATGCGCTGCCGCTGGAATCTGCGCTTGCGGAAATCGAGAGCTTCAGCGGCACGAAATACGACCCGGTCGTCGTGGAAACCTGTGTCGAGCTTTACACAAAGCAGAAATACCGCCTCGACCCCGAATATTACGGGCGTGGTTAAGGTGAAGCAGTCTTTCGCGCACAAGCACCCCCTGCTCCGCAACGCGTTGCAAACCTTACGCAACCATCCCAGATATTTCATTATTGCCGCGCTGTGCCTTGCCGGTTTCTGGATGTTCGGCGTGCTGGCGGAGGAAGTGCATGAAGGGGACAGCGCGCAGA
>JAQSWE010000160.1 GCA_029266795.1 Alphaproteobacteria bacterium
ATGAACTGCAGATAACATGCCTTATATAGGGCTATTTCTCAACGTCTCCCGCGTTAAATTGCCATAATTTTAAGGGTAATCCGTTGTTAAGGGTGCTGTGGCAGTATGGTTTGGGGGCGATGTTGATGAATCTGCGGATTTTATGCCTTTTACTGGCCTTTTTCTGCCTGCTGCAGCCGCAGCGGGCCGGTGCCATACACGCCTTTTCGCCCTATTACAAATCGATCAGCCAAGTGATCGATACCGGCACTCTGCTGAACGACCGCGTTCGCGCGGAGTTGCTGGAACTTGCCGACGACACCGAATTCGCGACCGGGCGGCAGGTGGTGATCGTGGTGCTCCCCACGCTTGGAAAATGGGAAGCCAAAATGTATGCACAATATACCGCGCAGCAGCTGGGCGTCGCCACGACCAAGCCGGGCGTGCTGGTGCTGGTGTCGAAACAGGAACGCGCGGTCGCCTTCAGCCTCGCGCCGGGGGTGGAGCAGTACCTGACGCCAGCGATCATCAAGGATATCCTGAAAAGCCATATGCGCCCCAGCCTGAAAACCGGCGACGTTGCGCAGGCCCTGCGCAACGGGATGCGCGGCATATCTGACGCGCTGAAGGGCGAATACCTGACCGCCGGTGAAAAGCGCAGCCGCTACTTGCCCTTCCTTATCCTGTTTCCCGTCATGATCCTGCTGCAGGTGCTGTTCGGCGATGGCAATGCGCAGCGTATCTTCGGCGGCGGCGCGTTCAAGAGGTGGTAAATGACGTTTAAAGTAACCGACGATATGCGCCGAGAAATCAAGACCGCCGTCGAAGCGCTGGAGCGCACGACGACCGGCGAAATGGTCTGCGTCGTCGCGGCATCCTCCGCCCGCTATGTGCTGTTCCCGCTGCTCTGGGCAGCGCTTACCGCGTTGCTGCTGCCGGTCGTGAATATCGTGGCGGCAAATACGGTGACCTTTGGCATCCAGAGCATCGCCTTTATCGCGCTGGCGGCGCTGTTCCTGCTGACGCCGCTGAAAACCGCGCTCACGCCGCGCGGGATGCGCCTGACCAATTGCCGCCGCCATGCCTTCGAGAAATTCTTCGCCCTTAAAATGAACGAAACGAACAAGCGCAGCGGTGTGATGTTGTTCATATCTGTTGCCGAACGCCATGTCGAAATCATCGCCGACAAGGGCATCAACGACAAAGTCCTGCCCGATGAATGGTCGCGCATCGTCGAAACAGTGGTTGTCGATGTACAGGGCGGCAAGGTGCAGGACGCTTTCCTCAACGCCATCCGCGCCTGCGGCACTGTGCTGGTTCAGCACTTCCCCGAGGTGCGCAACGACGTGAACGAGCTGGACGACAATCTCGTCGAGTTGCCGGGCGCAACGTTCCTAAGCTGATTTCAGCGGGAAGAATTTCTTCAGGATAAAATGCATCGGGATAATGCAGCAGGTCAGCAGCGTGCCGGGCATCAGCCAGATGTAAATATCCTCGGGTATCGTGATTCCCTTCGGCGGATAGATGATGTTCACGTTCTCGCTTTTCAAGGTGAACAGGTGGCAGGTGATAATCACAATCGCGGCAAGCGCAATCTGCGGAAAAAGCGCGCGTTTATCATAGCCGAACTTCCAGATCATATAGGCAATCGCCGCCGGCATCGGGAAATGGAACAGCGAGAGCGCGCGCAGCCATAGCGGCAGGGTATCGTCAAACATATAATCCGCCATGCCGATGAATGCGCCATGTGTTGCGAAGCTGATCAGCCATAGCGCCTCTAAGGGGAAGACGCCGATCGCCATCATGCTGGGTATCAGCCGGTTCTTCGTCCACAGCGCATAAACCATCACGAAAAACGCGATGTCTGAAAACCACAGGAAATTCAGCAGCCCATATTTCCACCAGTAAATGGGGAACACGACGGCAGCGAGCAGCGTGTAGGGCAGCTTGATCCAGAGCGGAATGTCGTTTTTGCGGTCCGTCATGTCCAGTCGAGGATGACCTTGCCGGATTCACCGGATGCCATCACCTCGAAAGCCTGTTGGTAATCGTCGATCTTGAACTTGTGCGTGATCATCGCGCTCATGTCCAAGCCCGACTGCACCATCGCGTTCATTTTGTACCAGGTCTCGTACATCTCGCGGCCATAAATGCCCTTGATGAACAGGCCCTTGAAAATCACATGGTTCCAGTCGATGGCGAGGTCCTTCGGCGGAATGCCGAGCATGGCGATCTTGCCGCCATGGCGCATCAGCTCCACCATCTGGCGGATCGCGACAGCAACGCCCGACATTTCAAGGCCGACATCGAAGCCCTCGGTCATGCCGAGTTCTTTCATCACGGCTTTCAGTTCCGTCTTGCTCACGTTCACCGCGCGTGTGGCGCCCATTTTTTTTGCGAGTTCGAGGCGATAGGGATTGATGTCCGTCACCACCACATGCCGCGCGCCCGCAAAACGGCAGATCGCCGCCGCCATGCAGCCGATGGGGCCGCCGCCCGTGATCAGCACGTCTTCTCCCACAAGGTCAAACGACAGTGCCGTATGCACCGCATTGCCCAGCGGGTCGAAGAACGCCGCGATATCGTCGGAAATATCATCCGACAGTTTGAAGATGTTCGACGCGGGCAGCTTGAAATATTCCGCATAGGCGCCCTGTACCGTGACGCCGACGCCCTTGGTATGCGTGCAAAGATGCTGCTTCCCTGCGCGGCAGTTGCGGCAGGTGCCGCAGGTGAGGTGACCTTCGCCGGAGACGCGCTGGCCGATATCAAGGTTTTTGACTTCGGAGCCGATTTTGACGACTTCGCCCATCCATTCATGCCCGGTGATCAGCGGCACAGGCACGGTTTTCTGCGACCATTCATCCCATTTGTAAATGTGGATATCGGTGCCGCAGATGGAAGTCTTGCGGATTTTGATCAGCACATCGTTCGGGCCGATTTCGGGCACCGGCGCATCGTGGATCATCCAGATGCCGGGTTTCGCTTCTTTTTTGCAAAGGGCTTTCATAAATTGTCAGGCCTGGAATTGCATGAACAACGCCACTTCAACGGCGACGAATACCAGCAGCGCCACAAAGGCTCCCAGGCGCTGTCCTGCCGTGCGTCCGATGATCAGGATAGCGATCAAGGAGGGCAGCAGCGCGGCCGCCACAAGCCAGTAGGGTGGCGTGCCCGTGCCCTGCACGAGTTCGCGGATTGTGAAGAAAGGAGACTCTTGCGGGTCTTGCGTCCAGTCTATCAGTGCGATCAACATGGGCAAAGGCGCGAAAAGAACCAGCAAGAGCAGCAAGGCGCGAAGGCCCTTTTTCTCCAGCAGTTTTTTATTCTGTTTTGATTGCTCCGGCGGCAGCGATATGTCGCTCATTTTATAACTCCCAGTTGCTTGCCCACTTTTTCAAAAGCGGCGATGGCGTGATCGAGGTGCTTGGTGTCATGCGCGGCCGACATCTGCGTGCGGATGCGCGCCTTGCCTTGCGGCACCACGGGGAAGGCGAAGGCGATAACGTAGAGCCCTTCCTCCAGCAGCAGATCCGCCATTTTCTTCGCGAGCGGCGCGTCATAAAGCATGACAGGCACAATCGCATGCTCGCCCGGCACCAGGTCGAAGCCCAGCGCCGACATGCCTTTGCGGAAATACAAAGCGTTTTCGTGGACTTTTCGAATACGTGAAGGGTCTTCCAAAATCACGTCGAGCGCGGCGATCGAGGATGCGACGATGGCGGGTGCCAGCGTGTTGGAAAACAGGTACGGCCGCGACCGCTGCCGCAGCCATTCGATGATTTCCTTGCGACCCGACGTATATCCGCCCGATGCGCCGCCCAAGGCCTTGCCAAACGTGCCGGTGATGATGTCGACGCGGTCCTGCACGCCCCAATGTTCCGGCGTTCCCGCGCCGCTGCGGCCCGTGAAGCCGACGGCGTGACTGTCATCGACCATGACAAGCGCGTTGTGCTTGTCTGCCAAATCGCAGATTGCGGGCAGGTTGGCGATGATGCCATCCATCGAGAATACACCGTCGGTGACGATCAAACGGTGGCGCGCGCCTGCGGCTTCCTTCAACCGTGCCTCAAGGTCTTCCATGTTGTTGTTCTTGTAGCGGAATCGCTGCGCCTTGCACAGGCGAATGCCGTCGATGATGCTGGCATGGTTCAGCTCGTCCGAAATCACTGCATCCTGCTCGCCGAGGATCGTTTCAAACAAGCCGCCATTCGCGTCGAAGCAGGATGTATAAAGGATCGTGTCTTCCGTTTTCAGGAAGCTGCTCATGCGCCTTTCCAGCTGCTTGTGCAGGTCTTGCGTGCCGCAGATAAACCGCACCGACGCCATGCCGAGCCCGTGCTTATCCAGCGCCTCATGCGCAGCCTGTATCAGTCGCGGGTGGTTCGCGAGGCCCAGATAGTTGTTCGCGCACAGGTTGATGACATGCCGGTCGTCATTCGCCCCCTGTACGGTGATATCGGCCTGCTGCGGCGATACGATAATCCGCTCGGTCTTGAAAAGCCCTTGTTCGTGCAATGCGTGCGTGTCATCGGCGAGTTGTTTGAGGAGTGGGTGGGTCATTTTTGTTCTCGTTGTGTTGTCAGGAAATGTAGCATGCCGGCCAATAGCCCCCAAGTATCAGAATATTTACATAAAAACTTAACTACAAATCTGCCTTTACAAAAACCCGTGAAAACGGAATTCTGATGCCATGGAAAATACCAAGAAAACGCAAGCAGAAACCGACCCGCTCGCCCGCGCCAAGGCGCTGATCCGCGAGGGCAAGTACGATGTCGCCGAGATCATGCTGTCCGAGGCGCTGGCCACGAATAAGACGGGCGACGCTTACCGCAACCTCGCGCTCATCTTCCGCGCCCGAGGCAATATCGAGCAGGCGGCAGCCTTCCTCGATGAGGCGCTGGCGCTCGACGAAAACGACGCGGCGGCACTGGCTCTCATGGGCGAACTTTACTTCGACGAAGGCGACGCCGCGCAGGCGATCGGGCATTACGTGCTGGCGATCGACAAAAATCCGGAGCAGCTGGCTTATAAAGAGCGTTTCCTCGAGCTTTCAGGCTCGGCAGTCTTTCACAAATATAACGACATGATCGCGGACGCGCTGCAGGCATGCCTCGCAACGCCGGGGCTGGACTGCTCGCGCGCGCAGATCCTCTGGTACACGCTGCTGACGAGCGAGCCGGAATTCAAGAAGCTCTATAAATTCTCGAACAGCGGCAGCTATGTCACCTTTAACCGCAAGCCGTTCGACAAGGCGCAGGATCTCGATCCGCTGTTTTCGCCGTTTTTTATCGAAGGCTTGAAAAAGATCACCGTTTACCATCCGGTATTCGAAGCCTTCCTGACGCATCTGCGCCAGCGTCTCGCGGAGGACCTCGCCGCGCAGCCGCCGAAATTCACGCATGAGCAGTTTACAACGCTCGCTGCCGCGCTAGGGCATTACGCCTTCTACGTCGAATATATCTTCGATACGACGGCGGGGGAGGACGCGCTGACCGCCAAACTGCGCGCCCGCCTAGAGACAGACGAAGCCGCGATGAAGGATACCGCAACGATCGCGCTTTTCGCCTGTTACGCTTCGCTTAATACGCTGAAAACTGCGCCGATGATCGAACAACTGCACAGCGCCGGTCCCATCGCGGACCTGATTGCGCAACAGATAACCAAACAGGTGCAGCTGGTTATCCTGCGTGCCGAGGTCAAGCCGGTCACCGAAATCTCCGGCGGCATATCGGCGCAAGTGCGCGAACAATACGAAGAATTTCCTTATCCCCGCTGGAAATTCTACAGCCGCCTGCTGGCCGACGAAGCGGTCGAAGGCGGTTTACGCGGCAAAAAAGCCAAGATCCTCGTCGCCGGTTGCGGCACGGGGCGCGAGGCCATCCAGTTGGCGGCGGCGCTGCCGGATTCGGCTGTGCTCGGTATCGATCTCAGCAGCATGAGCCTTGCCTATGCCGCCATGCGCGCGAAAGAAGAGGGCGTGGAAAACGTCACCTTCAGCCAGGCCGATATCCTGAAGCTCGATCCGTCCCAAGGTCAGTTCGATTACGTTTCCTCCTCCGGCGTGCTGCACCACATGGAAAATCCCCTCGAGGGCTGGCGGGTGCTCTGCGGCATGATGAAGCCGGACGGCCTGATGCGCATCGCGCTCTACAGCAAAATCGCGCGACGCCATTTGAAGACGGCGCAGGACGCTGCGAAAAAAGGCGGCTTCGCGCCTGATGCATCCGGCATGCGCAATTTCCGCCGCGCGACGCCCGACCTGCTCGACCGGCAGGTGACGCAGGACATTGCTAACCGTCCC
>JAQSWE010000161.1 GCA_029266795.1 Alphaproteobacteria bacterium
TTGCCTGTAGTATGGTCGCCGGACAATAACAGCGGGCAATCATGGGCTATCAGTACAAGCCGAAACTCACGACCGGACAGAAAATCAAGAAATTCGCCAAGCGCATGACGCTGGCGCTCGCCTTCGGCGCTGCGGTTGCGGGCACAGGTGTCAATTATTACGGCAGCGACGAAGAACTGCTGGTGCGCATCGACAAGGTCAAAGTCGTTCCCGCGACCGAAGCCGGCGAAGCGCCAAAGATGGTCATCTATACCGATAAAGGCACATTCGTAAACGCCCCCACCCGCATGCTGATGAAAGATGCGGGCGATGCGGCGGAGATCGCTCAGTACCTGCGTGAAGGCGAAACGCTCAAGATTACCGTCTACGGCCTCAACCCGCATCTGGGCAAGCTGGACCGCGACGATTTACACCTCTACCGCAACATCCGCAAAGTGCATCCCGGCCCCGGCCAGATCATCATCGTGACCCCGCCGCCGACACCCGATGACGGCGTGATCGTGACGCCCCCCGGCCAATTGCCGCCCAAGCTGCCTACCGGCGCGCTGACCGATAACGGCTTTCAGGAAGATCAGCTGGCCCCCGAAGCCTCGGCCATGAACAGTGACCTGAATGCGATTTCCAAAAACGTGCCGCAGCTGGCGCGCGACCTTGCGATCATGGCGAAGCTGCCCCTGACCGGCCGCCCCGTCTATGACATGCTCATCGATCCCGCGAACGGCATGCGCTCCACGCTGTTCCCCGTGCCGCTGAAGGAAGGATCGACCAGCACCTACCAGAACAAGCATGCCCGCATCGGGCGCGGCACCGGCACGTCGACCGCCTTCCATGAATATTACCACGCCTATCAGGATGTGACGGAAGATGGGAAGGGCATGTTCAGCCTGACCGTCAAGGACGCGGCGATCGCCAACTTCCTGACCGAAGCGAGCGCCGTTGCCTATGAAATCGCAGCCCGTAAAGAGGCCGAAAAGCTTGGCCTGCAGTTCCGCGCCACGCCCGTCTATCAGGAAACACGCGCGGACGGCAGCGTCAGGACCTATACGATCACCTCACCCTCGACCAACCCCGAAAACCTCAAAGCCTTCGACGCCGCATATAATGCCGCGCTGTCGCAGAATTTGGGCGAGGCCAAGGCTCTCGAGGCCGGCGGCAAAGCCGTTGTGCGCCGCCTGCTGGACGCAAAGGATGACCAGTGGAGTTCCCTTTACGCGCAAGTCGCCATCATCAACATCAACAACAATCTCCACGCCTTCCGCGAGGACGGCACAAGCGCGGGCTATCCCCAGAAACGCGCCGACGTCTTCACGCGGCAGGGCAAGCTCGGCACCGCGCTCAACTTCATCCCCGATGAATTCCTGGGGCCGCAGGCAAACGCCTCTATCGACAAGACCTTCAAGGCGATGGGCCTGCTGATCGAAAACAAGGCACAGACCTATTACACGCCCGTGCCGGAGCAGAACAACCGCACCAGCCGCGCGCCCGCCCCCGGCCGTCCGGCAGGCTGATCACCGCGCATAAAAAAAACACCCCGGTTTGCAGCCGGGGTGTTTTTTTATTGTTCGGGAGGCCGCGATCAGAAGTCGATCCCGCCGCCGCCAAAATCGAAGCCGCCACCGCCGCCGATATCGATCGAGCCGACGTCGATATTGATATCAGGGATCGAGATGTCCGGCACATTAAACGTGCCGACATCGACGTTGCCCAGATCAAGTCCTGCAGCGCCGTTGAAGCTGTCGCCGAGGCTGGAAAGGTCAGCATCCGACAGTGCGGGCGTCAGGTTGTCGAGGTCGAGATTGGCGTCCGCCGCGATATTGTCGGGGATGCCGAGCGTATCGTTGATGACGCTGGGATCCACCAGCGCCGCCGAGGATGCCGCTTCGGACACGCCGTTGCCGGCATCGGCCGCCGCCGCGACCGCATTGCCATGGTCGTGATGCGAATGGTTCAGCATATCAGCAATCATGAAACCCATATAGAAATCCAGCGGGCTGTAGCCGACATAAGTGGGGGAAGACGGGCCGCTATAGTTGTCGATAGAGGTCGATGCCTTCTTGATCTCGCCCGCCTTATGGGTCGCCAGCACGGCCTGCGCGTTATAGCCTTTCTTGATTTTCTCGAGGTCGATCTTGACGTCATGAGAGGGTTTGTTGCGCGCGGCCTTGTCGAGCTTGTACATGTGCTTGTCGAGGTTGGCGCTGGCGCTTTCCAGACCCTTGATGCTCTTGTTCGCGCCGTCTTCCAGCTTGTCGAAACCTTCCAGCTTTGCGCGCAGCTCAACCGCTGCCGCCGGGAAAGCGGGACCCATTTCGGATGCCAGCTTGTTGAAGAAGTCGCGGTCGGCCAGCAGCCCTGCCACCTGCAGTTTCATGCCCTCGGCAATCTGCTGTTCGGTGAAGACGCCCGACGCCGTTTCACGGATTTCCTTCAGCGGCGCTTCGACTTCCTTGCGCTCGGCAACCAGCGCCTGCGTCGCGATCTTCGTCTCGGCCAGCGCGGGCGTATCGGCAGCGAGATTTTTCTGCAGCGTCACGATATCGTCGCCGCCCTTCGTCATTTCCTTGATGACCGCGCGGCCTTCGCGGTAATGGCTGTTCACCAGCCACGACCATGCATGGGCGAAACCGGATTTGGAGGAGAAATAGCCGATCTCCGCCTCGTTCAGCTTCGGCGCGCCCTCTTTCGCGCCGGCGTTGAATTCATCGACGGGCGACAAGGCGCGCGTCGCGTAACGGATGGAGGATTCCAGTTTCTCTTCCTTGGCTTCGGACGCATTTACCTGCTGCTGGATATTGCGGACTTTTTCGTCGAGCTTGCTTTCCTCGCCATGCGTCGCGGTCAGCGCGTTCAGGCGGATCTCCGCCTCGCGGCTTGCGGTCATCGCGTCCTTGAAGGTCTGCACGAAATCGATGCTGTTGCCGAGCGACGCCGACAGCTTGCCGAGGTTTTCTTCATCGAGCGACGGCCAGAACAGCGAGCCCGCAAAGCGCTCGATCATGGTGTCGTAGGTTTTTTCGGTGGCTTCGCGTTTGCCCTGGATATCGCGGATCGACTCCCGCAACTTACCGACGGCCTTGTTGTTGTCATTGATGAGGGTTTTGAATGTATCCCGGACTTTGACGACTTGGGTCACTGTGCGATTCCTTTGACATGCATTATGTTATATGGCATGAAAGTACCACAGGCCATAATGACTGTCAAAATATTTACGGAAATTGATAAGTAGCTGATTTTAATATAGTTTTAGCTTGGAAGCACGTACTACAGACGCTGCCGAAGTGGGCATAGCGATGTTTGGAATTGCCGGCTCTTTAGGCACTGTAAATTTGCTGTTCACACCAGGCGGTTGATATGTGCCCGCCTTGATCTCGTCATAGACTTGATGCTTGAAATTAAGGCTGGAAGATTGCCAGGCGTTATAGTCTGCCCGCCGATAATCGATGCTGTCGAGCGGCTTGCCGCCCGGCGCCTTCAGATAGTTCACTTCCGCGATATCCCCCAGTTTCGCGATGTCGTCGACGGTCAGCGGGGTGAAGGGCTTGCCCGCTTTTTTCATCGCATCCATGTTTTCCGCGCTGGGCATGTTTTGCAGGGCTTGCGTGTTATAAATCTCCGAGAGGCTGTCGCCGAACATATTTTTGGCCGTGAACCATGCATCGAAGGCCGCGCGCTTGGCCGTTCCCGTCGCGACGGCGTTCGGCAGTTTATCGACATTCCGCTCGTAGGCCTTCGCGATGTGGCCCATACAGTTAAAGCCCCCGGCAAGCGCATTCCAGGCGGCGGGCTTGCCCGCTTCCTTCAATTTCCAGGCGATATCTGTCGCGGTGGCCTGTGCATCGGCCTCCATCGCGCGCTCGTACCACAACTGCTCGACGGGCGACGGCACCTTGTCGTTGAACACCTTCATCACCCCGCCCTTCACCTGACGTTCATGATGCAGTTCATGCAGCAGGATGGCAACGACAGTGCCGTGTTTTGCATAGCCCTGCGCATGGATTTCGAAATTCTTCACGGTCATTTCACCGTTTTTATAGCTTGGAAAAAATATGTTCGAACCGCCGCTGAAGCGCGGGTCTGGCTGGATCTTCACCTTGGTTTCACCAAGGTCGTCGATCATCGTCTGCCCCTCCGGCACCGAGGCGATATCGGCGAGTGCGCGGTTGATGCGCATGTTCTGTACCAGCGGCAGCGCGGTCGCCAATACCAGCGGGTTTTCAAACGTAATGGCGACTTTCTCCAGCGCCTGCACGGTCGGCATCAGGCGGTTTTTGAAATCCTCCGCCAGTTCGCGCATGACTTCCTGCGTGAGCGTCAGATTGCCCTCGCGCGCGTCCCAGTATTTGCTGTCCATGCGCGCGCGCGCTTCCTTCATCCCCGGAATTTCGGGGGAGACGGCCTCGGCTGGTTTTTGTTCGGGATTTCCGTCCATGCGCTACATCCGCATCGTGGTCGCAGGACGTTTCAGGCTGACGGGCGCGGCAGCAGTCTTGGCGGGCTCCGGTGCCTTCGTGAAGCTGGAGCATGTCGTCACAGGCACGGCGGACGCAGCCGGGCCGGTTTCGTATTTCCCTTGCGATACGCGGTCATATACGTCATGCGCCTTGCGCAGCTTTTCCGCGGCGTCCTGATCGAAATCGGCGCGGCGGTAATCGGGGCTGTCGAGCGGCTTGCCGCCCGGCAGTTTCAGGTAATTGACTGGGCCGATATCGCCGATTTTTTCCATGTCGGCAACTGTCAGTGGGGCGAACGGCTTGCCTGCCTTGTGCATTTCTTCAAGGCCTTCGGGCGCCGGAGTCTTACTGATGCCCTGTTCGTTATACATCACTGAAACGCCGCCGTTGAAGGCATCGAACCATGCGTCGAACGCCGCGCGCTTCGCAGCACCGGAAGCGACCGAGGACGGATCGGCCAGCGCTTTTTTCTCGTATTCAGCAGCGAGCGCGATGGGCCAGTCCCGGGCGGTGCGGATATGTGTCCACGCTTCGGGCTTGCCGTTTTCCTTCAGCTTCCATGCTATGTCTATGGCGGTCGCCTCTGCATCGGCCTCAGTCATGCGATTGTGCCACAACAGCTCGATCGGCGACGGCGCCTTGTCGTGGATCGCGTTCAGAACCTTGTGGTCCATCTGTCGCTTGTGCTGCAATTCGTGGGTCAGTACGGCGACGATGCCGCCCAGCGTCGCAAGGCCTGCAATATTAATTTCCCTGGCAATGACGCTGAGGTCGGTGCCATTGATGGAGCGCGTCGTGCAAAACTGCCCCCCGCTGACCGTCGGGTTGGGATCGAGGTGGATTTTCGGCACGCCTGCCGCCGCCTCAACCAGTGCCGCCCCTTCCGGGATGCTCGCAATGTCTGACAATGCGCGCTTCAGCCGCAGGTTCTGCACAAACGGCAATGCGGTCGCGAGCAAATCCGGCCGGTCAAGCAGCAAGTCAAGTTTGGCGAGCGCCACCTTCACGGGAAACACGACTTTCTTTTGAAATTCCGTTGGCTTGGGCCGCGCGAAACTGCTGAGGCCGTGCCAGAATTCGGGTTTCATGCGGTCGAGCGCCGCTTTCATCCCGGGGATCTCGGATGCCTCTGCTTCTGCTGTTTTTACCGGCTCTTGCGTATCCATTCCTGAAGCGATCCCCCGACTCTGGATGGCGGCGTGTAATTATTATTTTAACAGATTTTTAACTTTATGGAAATCATAGGTCTACATCATTATTCACGAGCAGTATAATATTTCCATATGAAAAAAGCGTTAATCGCCTGTTATGGCTTGGTTTTTCAGCCTGAAAATTGATATGCAAAGCTTATTGAGACAGGCTAGATTATGCCCAGAAATCCAACATCGAAAACGGGACAAAACCCCATGAAAACCGCCCTGCAATCCACCCGCCGCAGCCTTGCCCTGAAAGACGCGATGAACGAGGCGTATCACCTCGACGAAACGCGCTCCATCGACGAGCTGCTGAAAAGCATTTCGCTGCAGGCAGACAGCAAGACGCGCATCCGCGAAACGGCGCGCGGGCTGATCCAGCAAGTGCGCGACAACCGGCGCAAATTCGGCGGCGTCGATAAATTCCTGAACGAATTCGGCCTCTCGACCAAGGAAGGCATCGCGCTGATGTGCCTTGCCGAAGCCCTGCTCCGCATTCCGGACAGCCAGACGGCAGATAAACTGATCCGCGATAAAATCGGCTCAGCCGACTGGGACAAACATATCGGCAAGGCAGACGACCTGTTTATCAACGCCTCGACCTGGGCGCTGATGCTGACCGGCAAAGTGA